>JABXJU010000416.1 GCA_013375405.1 Candidatus Helarchaeota archaeon | reverse complement strand
AAGTAAATTACAAGGAGAAACGATATAAGTTTTCAAAATTATTGCGCCAATTTAAAAAAAGAAAACACTTAATTTCAATTTAACGATGATTAATACACCAAAAAATCTTGACTTAGATTTTTGAATTTTTAATGTATGATTATAATATAATTGGCAAGTTTTTAGCAATTATGATCTGGATCAGAGTCATCCACAAATATAACAGAATCGGAAGGGGATTGAGAGTGCTGTAAAACAGAAATAACTTTAAATGAATTGCCCTTTCTACCTATAGAAACTAAAACGCCTAATGAACCACAAAGAAAACATAAGATAATAAAAATACAGAATTTATGCCTTAAATTATCCATTATTCCCTTCTCTTTATATCTAAAAACCTGTTAAATTTATCAGCTATTTCAATCTTTAGCTTCTGATCAATATCAAATGCATTAAAATCTTCAGGAGTAAATTGAATTTGGGAGCTAATTTCTTGACTGTCTAGCAGCTTATCGGCAAATTCTTTATTAAGGTTTTCTATGTCTATTATATCTTTTAAAGCAGCACAGAGAGAATAATATATAATATCCTCTTTCACATCTGACTCATCACACTCACACTCTAACATAAGTACGATACCATCGATAATGTGATCGATAATTGATTCGCCAAAAATCTTTATCGCCTCATTTAATAATCCAATCAAGCTTATTATCGTGATCCATTACTTTATAAGTGGATTTTCTCTATAGAAAACAGTGAAGTGATATCCCCTCAGGTTAAAGAATCCTTGATTAGTCTAATTGAAGATTACCGAGTTGACAATGGGCTTAATTATCCAAATTCAGATGTCGATAAATTAATAGGGGAACTTCGAAAGGCGGTCTTATATGATGAAGATATTCAAAACCCTTGGAATAGAGCTTTAATGGAATATTTTAGAATGGATAAAAGCAGCCATGGTGGGTTTTTTGATATTTCACACGGTGAAAATATATACCGAAGGTACAATATTCGTGAGCTTCTTTATGGTTTATATATGAGAAGTTCAGCTGAATTTGTCTTAAATAATTTAGGAAAGAAAGATATTGAGGGGTTTGATGATGTGAGCTTATCGGTAAAAAAAGCTCTAATTGCTACATCTGAATTTGTGAGGGCAAGGAGATGGTTCGAATTTTATCGTCCCAGCGAGCTCAACAAGTTGTTAATGGTGACAAAATGGTATATTCAAGGATTAAATCACGGAGGTCAATTTATTCAAGAACAGGTTTATAGAGAATATTTTGACATAAGTGAATCTATGTTTGTTTCTTATAGATGTGGTTATGTGGATGCCATAAGAGACTCTGAGACATTTCAGAAGGTTAAGGAAGTAATTTTTGATTTGGCAGATAAATTAAATAAACCATCACAATCATTCTTATTAGAGTTGCATAGTGCTTTTTACAGGCATAATGCTGATCAGTGGCCTAGCGCTCTTATAGCTCCAGATGAGCGAGGTTTATTTGAGGTTGATAGAGGAGATTATTCAAAAGAGTTTAAATCTC
>JABXJU010000415.1 GCA_013375405.1 Candidatus Helarchaeota archaeon | reverse complement strand
ACGTGTCTTAATTCTGGAATAAGTAATTCCTTAAATGCGAGTTCTACTGCCTTAGGGGATCCCGGAAGTAAAAATACGGCTTTATCTTTTATTTTACCTCCAGTTGCCCTTGATAACATAGCAGCAGCACCAATTTCCTTATAAGACAAATATCTAAAAAGTTCTCCAAAACCTGTAATTTCCTTTTCTAATAAAGGTTCAATAGTTTCGTAAGTAATATCTTTAGGGGTCAAGCCAGTACCACCAGTAAATATAATGGAATGAATAAATTGATCGATTAAATATTTATTTAGAACTCCTGTAATTTCTTCTCTATTATCAGGTACGATCTCAGTGGCATTTAATGAAACTACCGAGTGATTTTTTAGAATCTCTCTTATTAATGGGATTGTTTTATCTGACGTTTCTTTTTCTTCTTGTAATTCATTAAATCGACTCGTGCTAACGATGATTAATGCAATGTTAACGACTTCTGGACCTTTTTTCTTATGGTCTTCGTGAACTTTCATTAAAAGTAATACACCCTCCTTTTATCTCCCTTCTCGATAATTGATTCCAACTCATCAATTTCTAGATACCCATCAGCGTTAAAAATTGTACTAATGGCTTCGGAACCAGTTTTTATTGGAAAAATTTTTTTGATACCATCTACCTCTTTAATTTGAACTGCTTTGAATTCATGGCGACCAACAGTACTATAAATCCTTTCTCCAACTTCTAATATTTTAGAATTTCGCTCTTTCAAGGGATATCCAGACATTCTTCTCAAAAAATTATCAATAAAAACATAAAAACAACTAAGAGCTGAGGTTGGATAGCCAGGCAGAATAAATATCATTTTATTCTTTAATTTTGAAAAGATGATAGGTTTTCCAGGCTTTATTCTTACACCGTGAACCATTATTTCAATATCTTCATACTCTTCTAAGACTTTAGGACCAATATCTCCTTCACCCTTAGAAGTACCTCCTGAAAGGATGATAATATCACTTTTCTTTAAGGCATTATCAATGCTTTTTTTTAAGGCTTCATATTTATCTTCGATAATGCCTAAGAAATTAACATTTACACCAGTATTTTCTATAGCCTTCTTCAATACAGTAGAATTTACATCATAAATTTTACCGATGTCTAGCTTATTGTAGTTTTGACTAACCAATTCATTGCCAGTGCTCAATAAAATGACAATTGGCTTATTCAAAACAGGAACCTCCCTTATACCACATGAAGCAAGAATGCCCATTGTTGCTAGATCTATTAATGTCCCTTTATGGATGATAGTATCTCCTTTCTTTACATCGTGTCCAATATTTATTACATGTGTTCCTGGTGGTACAGCTTTTGAAATTAGAATTTTATATCCTTCTTGTTCTGTAAACTCTACCATGACAACTCCGTCTGAATTTTCGGGAAGGGCGGCACCTGTTGCCACATAGGAGCATTGCCCAGACTCTAATTTTTTTTGAGGGATATCCCCCGCTTGAATAGTTTCTATTAATTCTAACTCAATCATATTATCCTCTTCGG
>JABXJU010000414.1 GCA_013375405.1 Candidatus Helarchaeota archaeon | reverse complement strand
CAGCATTAATCTTATTTGATACAACTAATAAAAAATCATTACATGGCATAGATAATTGGATTAAATTAATTGATGAAAATGCGTCAGAAAATGTAATTAAGTTATGCATTGCTACAAAGATTGATTTAAAAGATAAAAGAGAGGTATCTAAAGAAGAAGCAATAAAATTTTTAGAAAAATATAAATGGAGTAACGAAATAATTATGACTTCATCAAAAACTGGAGAAAATGTAGAAGAAGCATTTTTACAAATGGGAAAAGAATTGATTGATGTGAACCTACAGGAATGTAAAGAATGTGGTGAATTTTTTAGTAAGGACTTAAAAAAATGCAGTTTCTGCGGTAAGAAAATCGAGATGGAA
Organism: Candidatus Helarchaeota archaeon; assembly: GCA_013375405.1. Next base: position 1,176 of record JABXJU010000414.1, on the reverse strand, counting down.
CTATTATAATTATTAAGTTTTAAAAAATTAACCATTTAAAAATGCATTTTTATCTAAAAGAATTTATCATATCTAGAGATTTTTATTTCATTTTATACAAATACATCATATAGATTTGTTAGAAAATCTTATTCTAAATTTAATTGATTCAATTTTGAGATTTCTTATATTTTTAGAATCTTAAGATTCTGCATCTATAATATGACTAAGTATAATACGTTAGAATCTTCATTAATCTAATCCCAAATTTAAAAAAGAAAAAATAGAAAAATATAAGAAAAGAATTAGAAATAAATTAATTTTTAACTTTCATATTCTTTAAGAATGTCGCCAAAAAGACGTTTTACAGCCTCAATTCGCGTTTCTTCTCCAATTTGTTCAACGTTTTTCAAGCTAATAGCTTCTTTTGGACAAACTAAGATGCATTGGGGTTCTTTTACACCAGTTTCCTCGTCAATAAATTCATCTTTCATGTTTTCACAGAGATCACATACCAACGCTTTTTGTGTTTCTATATGCATAGTCATCGCTCCGAATTCACATGCACGACAACAATAGCCGCATCCATTACATTTTTCTTCATCTACGATAATAGATCCTGTTTCTGGGTCCTGCTCTAAAGCTTTCTCAGGGCAACTACGAATACATGGTGCATCTTCGCATTTTTGGCATGCTAATGCGATGTTAAATATCGGTTCAATCCTAACTCTATGTATTCGGGCATTAATAGGATTAAATTCGCTATCATGAACAAAACTACATACACTTTCACATGTCTCACATCCTGTGCATAAATTTGGGTCAACAACAATAAATTGGTGGACTTTACCGCCTCTTTTTTTTAATTTAGTTGAGCTTGACATTTAATTCTTCTTACCTCCTGCCGGTTTTAAGTTTCCAATTACAAAATCCATTCCAAGTTTCTTTAAGGTTGCATCTGTTGGGATTCCTGTTTCTTTATCCCATCCTCTCGCTTCATAGTATCCACTTAATAGTTTTTGAAAACCATCTTCTTTTAACATTACACCTTTAGCTGGACCTTTTGTATGTGCCATTGTAAAAAACCTTTCAGGAGGATGATCATCTGCTCTCGTCCATCCTTCTCTGATATTAAAGCACTTTGAAAGGGTAACAATTGCATCTCCCCTTTCAAGCATTAATTCTTCATCCATTGGA
>JABXJU010000156.1 GCA_013375405.1 Candidatus Helarchaeota archaeon | reverse complement strand
AATAATTTTATAAGCACCTCTTGAGTCATATCTTCAGCATCATGAGGATTGAAGACCATTCTCAGGACGATATTGTAAATCCATGCCTGGTGTTTAAGAATTAATTCTTCAAGAGATTTTCTGTCTCCTTCGATTGCCTGAGATATAAGTATTTCGTCGCTCTTTTCTGACTGTTGGCTATTGGTAAATGGATTTATCATTATTACCTCTTAATTTAAAGGATGCGGACAGATCTCATTATAACTTTATTGTACCTATTAGTTTAGACATATAAAAAGCAAAATATGTGACATTATTTTTTAAAAAAAGTTGATTATGTTAGAATTTGGGTCAAGTCAAATTTTGTTCGCAATTTCTACACTTGTTTTGACCTGCCCCCCTAATATCGATCCAGGTGTTATGTTAAATTTTTGCAGGACGGGGCCCTACCCAAAAACTGGTCCAGTCAAAAATATAGTTTTCTGGCCTTGAGGTTAAAAATTTAACTTTGCAGGTGCTACATTGATGGGGGGCACGTCAACTGAGCTACACTGGCTCGCCAAAATTAACAGTAATAAAATTGGTGTGAGCTGTCAAGGCAACTCAATGCACTGAACATGATCATCAAGAAGCTTGAACTCCATGGGGCTAAATCCTTCTATTGAATTTCCTTTTTTGGGTTGCAATAATTCTCTCAATTTTTGTTCGGATTTCGCTTACTGACACCTTTAAGATTTATATATAAGGAAAAGATGAATGTCAAATATAGGAGAAAGCAAGAAAAGAGGCGATAAAAGGTAGAAATATTCTTAAAGAGGCCAAAAGTGATATAGACTTCCAGATAGATATTAAATGAGCCGAGCTCAATGCAGTCCTAAAAACCAATTTCCTATGTTTATTTTGGTCTCCTATCTCACAACAAAGCCTGAAGTGCTTACATATATGAAAAAATGTTTGCCTTTTCCTGAAAACTGATATGCTGCGTTACCGTAAACAGTGCTAACTAATGGTAAACGGTGGCCATGTTTATAGAGGTATCGCCACAATGGATGGTTTTCATCCTTGACAAGGGAATATATGGTTGTTTCTTTATTCTTTTCTTCCTCGGCCTGGATATATCTCCCTCTCAAGCGTGTTAATCGATAACGAGTATGGAGTCCTAGGAAGTTAAGCCAATTGTCCCATTTTAAAATATCGCCTTCCAACATCCATTGGTCACCTTTTATTAAAAATTGATTTGAACTCTGAGCGGCATCTGGTAAATATTGAACCAGAGTTACCAGGCAAGTATTGGGCTCTTCAGAATCCTGTGTGATGATTTCGGCTACGGGTTCTTCATAGGTAAAAGCTTGATATGCCCGGAAAAAAAATCCCATAAACAATGCCATTCCCGACACTGCCGTTACAATCAAGATTAAGAGTAAGTTGCGCACGCTGGCTAACAGTTTAAGAGAAGTTGTTTTCTGTTTCTTTATTCTGTGGATTAGCCAGCTGATACGTCGGTAGATAAAAAATATGAGAAAGAAGAGACCCACCAAAATGCCGACAGTTCCAGCATAAATGAAAAAATCGGATTTAATATGAAGCATGGAAATTTGAATCCTTTGCCACTATTTTTACTCACCGAAATAGACAGATAACTGAATTCTTTAATTCATGAATATAATGTTTGGCTTTTTTATTATATCATTTTTAAGCTTTTTCCCAAAGTGACGGGATATAGTGATACGCATTTCTTTTTCTCCCTGTATATGTCTCCAACTATTTTACATTTGTCACTTATATAGGACAAAGAAAAGCCTTCAAATTGAGAATTACCTCTGTCATTTTAGTTGGCACATTTGTTGCTAAATTGTTAATGGAAGAGATAGTTGGAATGCGCATATAGGTTAAGAAGGGAGATTACTATGAAAAAATTTTGGAGTGCGTTATTTACCTTGGTTCTTGTATCTTGTATCATGCAACCCATTAAAACTGATGCAGCTTCTCTAGAGAACCGCACCTTTTTTAACACCTCAGCAGTAGCTATTTTTATTAGTTTTTTTTATAATTTTATTCAACATATTTTAATTAATTAAAAAGGAGCCTACCGGTGATCAGGAAAAGATTTATGCTTTTCTATTTAATTTTGTTATTTTTCAAGCTTAGTGGCCTGATTCATGCTCAAGGTACTTTTAATTTATTTAATAACAGGAATCATCCAGAGCTCTCATGGTATGTTTACGCCACAGACAATTTCAATATCGTTTTTAGTAACGGTTTAGATAATATCGCTGAAAAAGTAGGAAATTATGCAGAACAATTGTATGAAATTCATAAAAAGAATATGGGGCTTCATTTTAAAAGAAAATATTATATTTTCATTTCCGATATGGATGATATTCCTAATGGCGCAACCACTCCCTACGGTTATTTTTTTGTCTGGGTAAATCCTTCAGATTATATCAACTATTTTACAGGTGTAGATGGATGGATAAAAAAGGTTGTTGCCCATGAGATGGTGCATGCACTTGTTTTTGAAAATTCAAAAACTTGGCTGAATTTATTCTTCCCACTTTTATATTCCTTTAGTATTTCACGAGATATACATGAAGGTATGGCTCAATATTATGCAGGCGAAGAATGGGGTCTGGAAAGAGGGGATAAATATATATCACTAGGAATAATAAATGATAATTTATATACCGACCGTTCAGATATTGATTATGGGGGATTGGAGTACGCAAAAGGATTCTCGAAAATCAGATGGCTTAGTCAGACAGTGGAAGATAAAAAGATTGGCAAAATATTTTCTTATAGAACAAAATCGGGATTATTTAGTTTTAAAAAGGGATTCAAAAAAGCAACAGGTCAATCTTACAGCGACTTTACAGAAGAGTGGGAAAAAGCAATGAATGTCTATTACAATTGGCGGGAAGGGCTTTCAGAACAAACAGAAAAAATCGGTAAAGAGCTAAAAAATATCAAATGTAAATACCTTTCTGTTATTAAATCTTCACCCAATAAAAAGGCTTATGCTTTTACAGGAATAAAAACTTTAAATACACACAGCCAAAAATTGTACTATTATGACAAAAACAAAAATAAATTTAAGGTTTTAGCCAAAAACCGGATAAAAGCTAACTTCTCATTTAATTCTAATGGAAATAAAATTGTATTTAGTCGATATCATTATGGGAAACACGGTTCAATACTATCAGATTTGTATATCATTGACCTTAAAACCGGGAAACAGACTCAAATTACTAAAAGTTTAAGAGCTTATGAACCTGTATTTACAAATAATAATGAAATCATATTCTTAAAAAATGATGAATCTGCTTCAAATTTTTATAGATGTGATGAACGGGGGAAAAACATTAAGAAACTTACAAATTTTTCAAATGAAAGACAATTTGCCGATATGTCGATATCTCATTGTTATCACAAAGTTATTTCTTCCTATTTTGATGCACAGGAAAAAACCTATGGTATTTTTATTTTAGATTTAAAAAGTAGAGATATTAAAGAAATAAAAACCCAGACACAACGCCGTTATCCACAGTTTTCACCTGAAAATACAAACGAAATTTTATATACCAGTTATGATAGTGATGTTGCCAATTTATACAGGTATTCTTTAGACACGGGAATAAAAGAACAGATTACCAATCAATCAAATTATATTAAAGTCACTGATTGGATTTCAAAAAATGAAGCACTGGCAATTATTCAAACCAAAAGACATACCAATACACTAATTGTAATAAATCCTTATCGAAAACCGGAGTTTTATGCTGGAAAAATAAAGCCAATGTATAAAAATTGGCGAAAATTGTCACCCCAGAATGAGGTCACGGTCAAAGAAAAAAAAGTTGATGGTAAGTTTGTTGGCAAATATCACTCACTTTCAAATTTTCGCATGCTATCATTCATGCCACTCCCTTTCTATTTAAATGAAAAACTTACCATAGGCTTTACGAACGTATGGGCGGATATGTTGGGTAAAAATAACCTAGCAGGCATATTTGCACTCAATTACAACAATTTTAAAAAATCCAATTATGGATTTTACTATTTAAACAAAGCCTCATTATTTGATATCCAGGCCTATTTTCAGTATGAGGATGTGACTACTTTTAATTATGCTGATGAAAAAAATATCCATGAACGAATAAAAACCGCACATGTGAATTTTTCATATCGAATTGAAAACCAAAAATCATTTGCCAGCCATTATTTTTATGCTGGATATGGGTATGAAAAGAGTAATGTGTTGAATATCGAAGATTTTTCAGCTGCAATAAATAGCGATATAGAAAATGGATTTCTTGAACCACCCGAATCGTATATAGACAGCGGCCCTTACTTTACTTACCGTTATAAAAATCTCCAGCCTTACACACGTTTTCCCTTTGATGGGACGGGCGTTCTTTTAAGATATAGTTTTAGCGACCCTTTTTTAGGCAGTGATTATTCGTATCATCATTTACAGTTAAGTTCATATAGAATCTTCCCCTTACATGATAAATTAAATTTATTTATTTATGGTGATATTAAAGGTTTAATTGGGGAAACTGCTCCTCAAAATATGCTGGGCATAAATAAATATGGAACTTTTGATTGGGTATCCAGTTACTCAAAAGAGATATTTGTAAGAGGAGGGGACAAATATTACCCAGGTAATCGGCTTTTTTCAGCAACGGTTGAAATTCGTAGTCCTAATTTTGAAAATCTGATCAATGGAGTTGTATTCTTTGATTTTGCCATGATTTGGGATAATAGTTTTAAAAGTTTTAAGGATAGTAATAATTTTGCTTCATACGGCCTTGAATTACAGCTTTTTTCCTCTGAGCTTTTTACTACAGCATTTGGCTTTGCCAGAGATTTTTATGATAAAAACGGAGAATGGAAATTTTATTTCATGCTAAAAAATGTTCTCCCCTTTTAGTTCTATTTGCCTACTTTTCCTCTAAATCACCTCGAGCTGTTAACAAGAGTGGACTTGTCAAATTCAGGTGCTTACTCTGTCAACTGTTGTTATAGAGCCGGAGACCACAAAAACCTCTCTACTCGGACCCAAGTTCTCAAAAACATGAAAATCCACCGAAAAATTATCTCAAAGGCCGTGAAGATTTCCCGAAAACTGAGTTGTTTTTTGACCAATCCAGTCTGCATCGCAGGTGTCCGCGTTTCATCCCCGAATTTTAAGGCTGAATGCGGCCGAACAAAATTGTAATAACACATCTGGAGAGCAAGATTGTCAGCAAGAAGATCTTTACGCCTGGAATGACAAGCTGTCCGACGTCCTAAATACGCACAGCCCTGTCGGAGAGTAAGATTAAGTCGCTCTATGAATGAGGTGTTGATTGTGGAGGAATCTTCTGATTCAAACAGAAGTTGTCCCATCTTTGACTTGGCCCAATGATCAATCGACGCTCCACATTGATGACACGATTCTTTCGTCGTTTCTTGATGACTTGCGCATATGAACAAATAGAACCCAAAAGGTTTTTAGCAGCCCAAGAATAAGGCTCAAAACCATCTGTTGTGAAAATGAATGGATTAACAATCCGGCAAGAATCGATCACTTGATTCAGGAGTGTTTTGATATTTCGATAATTGCGGCTGCCTACAACCTTGGAGATCCACATCCGGGACCAGACTTCGATTGCTACGAATATCCACACAGGCTTCTTCTTTGTCCAGGCGAAGGTGCAGATTTCATCAGCCTGAAGTTCAATTAACTCAGGGGCTTTGAGATTTTGATCGTTAAACTCACCAGCTACTTGACACGCAAGGTTTTGCCAGCTGGCAATCGTATTCCAGGAAAAGCACTTGATCCGCGAAATTGACGAAATTCCGACTCTTTCTACAGTCATTTGAACCACCTCATCGAAATCAGAACAAGATTTGTGGAGTCGATAGTATGGCGTTCCCTTTGTTGAACAGAAAGTCTTTTTACAGGTCTTACAGAGATAGCGCCGCCGTCTTCCTTGTCTCGTTTTATACATCGAATGGCGGATGATATTGCCTTCACCGAACTTCCTGTGATCCCGACATTCTTTGTTCTGGCAGCAGCGATCCTTTACGGGCTTATACTTCATTAGACATATTCCTAACCACAAAACTGTGCTTAACCTGTTTGGAAATAATAGATTGCTTTGGATTTTTGATCAAGTAACAACACTTCCCTGAGGAAGCACCCAGCATTTGAATGGAGATACCTTTGAGTCGTAGTCAGCGTGGCATGTCCGATTGACTCCTTCACTATGTTTAGGTCAGTGACCCACGCTAACCTGCTTCCGAACGTGTGCTGTAGATCATGGAGATGTAATCCAGAAATGCCCGCCTTCTTGTACGCAGTTTTGAATGACCGCCGAATATCTACATATATGGAGAATAAAATGGACATCCTTTTTCTTGAAAAAAATTCAAAAAATTGATGCTAAATCCAAAATATTGGATTAAAACTACTGGGCTTTCTAGTTTGGGAATTCTATCTTATTGAAAATAAATAAAATAATTTAAAGCTAAAGTTGGCATAAATATTGCTTTGTAAATGGATAAACAGTTTAGGGAGAGAAGAATTATTTTCTTGGGGACGTTCAATAGAAACAAAGATAAACAGCTAGTAGTGGGAATTTCGCATTCGATTAATTAGAGAAAGTTTTTTGCAAGCTAATATTAAAAAAGGAGGTGGTAACCAAGCAGTAAGATATTGTTTAGGGATTAATGTTAGGAGTGTAAATTGAAGCTTTTCTTCAAGATTAAGAAAGATTTCACTCCTAGGGTTTGGAGATTGTTAATAGACACGGTTGAAAATAAAAACAACCGTCAGGAGAATTTCATGAAAAAATTATCACTTTTTAGTTTCATGCTTCTTCTAGTGTTTGCGTTTGGATTTTCCCAGACAGGGGCAATAGGAAAAATTCAAGGTAAAGCCCTTGATGAAGAAGGAAGTCCACTTCCCGGTGTAACAGTCACAATTACTTCTCCCTCTATTATTTCTCCAGAGATGTCCAGAATCACCGACATTAATGGTATTTTCCGATTCCCCTCTCTTCCTCCCGGCACTTATCAAGTCACATTAGAACTTGAAGGATTCAACAAAAGCGTAAGACAAGGCATTATTGTTAGTGCGAACAAAACCACTTCTTTTGATACTACCATGACCATTGGAACAATTGAAGAAGAAATAACTGTCCTAGGTAAATCTCCCACAGTTGACATACAGACGACCACCAAGACGGCGACAATAGATGACGTGTTTATCACAACTATTCCCGCAACTCGAACATTCGGTACTTATTTTGCCATGACACCTGGTACTACAGGAGGTACTTCTCATGGAGGATCAGTAAGAGATAATGTTTACAGTATAGATGGAGTTAATACTACTGATGCCGTTGTTGGTACAGAAGCACTTTTCTTCAGTATGGATACAGTGGAGGAAATATCCGTACAGACCGGTGGGCTTTCTGCTGAACACGGACAGGTTCGTGGAGCCATTGTGAATGCAATCAGTAAATCCGGTGGAAATGATTTTCACGGCAAACTCAACATGTATTACAGAGGTGAGAAATTCCAGTCAAACAACACAAAAGGCACTCCTCTAGAAGATGAAGAAAGCGGATTCAAGTATGAAATGGAACCGGGATTCAGTCTGGGTGGTCCCGTTATCAAAGATAAGCTCTGGTTTTTTGTAAACGCCAGTTTTTGGAAACAAGAACAAATTGTTTCTGGATACCCTTATGACAAAGATGAAGAAACAGGAGTTGATCAGCTCAGACCATATCCTTACGTAAAATTAACCTTTCAGCCCAATCAGGATAGTAAATTCATTGCTTCCTATAGATTCTCAGATATAAGAAGACATCACAGAGGTGCTAGCAGATATGAGACTGAAGATACAACCTGGGAACAGGAAACCCCAACACATGTTATAAATCTGCACTTCACAAGATTCTTTGGGACAAGCTTTTTTATGAATTTCAAAGCCTTTGCCTATATTTCAGACTTCAGCCTGCTTGCGAAAAATGATGAACCCAATTACTGGGAATATACTACCAATCTATCTTCTGGAAGTTATGGATATGATGACCTTAATCCTCGTGATCGTTATTCAATACAGGCTGATGGAACAATCTATGTTCAAAACTTTATGGGAGCCCATGAAATAAAGGTTGGAGCTGAATACATGCTGGGTGTTGGAGGCAGAACATTGGAGTTTAGAAGACATCCTGTAAATGATATGTATGGTATTAATACATATAATGGAAGTCCCTGGTATGGCTATTGGTATGCTCCCTATGAAGTAGAAGAGAAGAGCAGCAATATCTCTTTTTACATCCAGAATGCCTGGAATATTTCTAGCAGACTTACAGCCAATATCGGAATAAGGTTTGATCAAATGAAGGGGCTAATTCCTCCTCAAATGGAAGATGAAGGTGAACAAGAACTTTTCGGATACACATACAACAGAGGCGTTACAGAAACAATAACCACCTACACCTGGAATACTCTTTCTCCACGATTAGGACTTATCTATGACCTGCTGGGAGACGGGAAAACTATGATTAAGGGCAGTTTCTCAAGGTACTATATGGCAAATCTCACTCAGTGGATTTCCCGAGGAAATCCCAATGGTTTCGTTTCTTATGGTGCATACCTAAATTCAGACTGGACTACCGGATCAGTCTTCTACATAGGATTAGCAGGTCCTGAATATGTCCCCAAATACGGGTATGGAGATTATGATTTTAAATGTCCATATACAGATGAATTCATAGTAGGTATTGAAAGGGAAATATTTGAAGATGCCTCTCTAGGGATTAGATATATCAAGAAATGGGATAGAAACCTTGCAGAAGATGTCGACGCAAACAATATTGACATTGACAAGCTTCTCGATGATGGTGTGTATGATTGGCTAAATTATACTGAGGTTACTACAACAGATACTTATGATGGTTCCACTGTAACCTTCTGGGACCAACTCGCAGTCTATCCAGGGAATGAATACATGGTCAATCCTAAAGATGCAAAAAGAGATTATGATGGTGTGGAACTCACTTTTGATAAAAGATATTCACACGGATGGCAGCTTAAAGTATCATATGTATGGCAAAACTCAAGAGGCTTAGTTGGAACTGACTTCGGAGATAGCTGGAGTGGGACTGGTTACTATAATAATCCCAATTCCCATATAAATGCAATCGGAAGATTTCCCTATGAAAGAAGACATCAGCTAAAGATACAGGGAATGATAAGAGGACCTTGGGGCATTAATTTTGGAACTTACTTCAGATACTTATCCGGACGAAGATACACAAGACAGATCAGAAGCACGGATCTTGGATTGGATCTTTTCCAGGGCTCTCAGACTATTTATGCAGAAGAAAGAGGCTTAACTGGATATCCAGAACTTTATCTATGGGATGTAAAACTCGAAAAAGAGTTTAGAATTGGCGGAACTAGCTTTTCAGTTTGGTGTGATGTATTCAGTGTTTTTAACAGTAGCACAACAGATGATGTTTATACTATCTCCAGTAACTCAAGTATCGAATACCAAGAGGTTGAAGGGATTATTGACCCAAGAATTTTCAGGGTTGGTGCGCGATTTGAATTCTAGACAGTAGAGGCTGAATAACAAGAAAAAAGGGAGGCACTTTATGTGTCTCCCTTTTTTTTTCAAAGAAATATTCACCTATCCCATAAAAAATGGTGGAGGAACGATGAAAAAAAGGATTTATCTCTCCAGCGTCTTTTTGGTATTGATTCTCCTGATTTTGACTGTTTATGCAGGCGAAAAGTCCAAAAATATAATGCTTATCTTTGATATTAAGAATTATAATAAAGAAATAGATTACACCATAGATTTTTTCTTCAAAAAAACTCTCGGCTCAAACGATCAGCTTATTATTATGACCCCTGCAAATAAACTGTTAAGCTACTCAAGTAAAGTCATTTCAGAATCCAGGGAAAAGATTAACAAAGAAGTGAAAGATACAATAAAAAAACACACTTCAATGTCAGGTGCTAATTACAGGAATATCTACACTCAAATGCTCAGTATAGTGGATGAAATAAGACTAAGCCCAACCGGACAAGATGCACATGATGTTAAAAATCTTATAGCAGGCTATGAAAACAATCGAGAAGAATTAAGAATGACAAGAAGGATCAATGAGGAACTGCTTTTAAAGTTCTCAGATGTCTTTAAAAGATCAAAAAAAGTGACCGGCGATACTGAAAATCACATATATCTCTTCTTCCAGAAGGAAAACAGGCCTGTACCTGACAAGGATACAATGAACATACTAAGGGAAAATCAACAGATAGCTTTTAAAGTGATGGAAGTATTCTTGGAGGAAAGATCCAGAACAGATTTTGCTTCAGAAAAGATAGGAGAAGAATTTAAAAAAGCTGAAGTTCAATTTAATTTTGTTTATATCAATCCCAAAAAGCTTTTAACAAGAAGATACCAGTTAATTGACAACTCAGGAGATTTTTATAGCGCAATG
>JABXJU010000155.1 GCA_013375405.1 Candidatus Helarchaeota archaeon | reverse complement strand
ACGTATATTCTATATATGCTGTATAGTAAGTTCCTTCAAATCCGACCACTTTTGAAGGAGTACTGTGGGAGCAGATTATCATGGGGTTTTTACAAGTCTGACATCTAGGTCGTTCTTCGAAATCGATAATTCTTTTCTTAAACAAAGGCATCGACTGGGTTCCATCTACTGCAAACGCCATAAATTAATATGGATCTACTCTATATTTAAGCGTTCTGGTGGCTTGGCTAATATTAGCTCTGGGAGCGCCAAGAAGAAAAAAGGATCTGAAAAATTGTTATGATATCGCTCCTAAAATTGGAGGAAAATTTTCAAAAACATTTAAAAATAGCTTTCAACAAATAGTACCGACGAAAAAATCGCTCTGTATCTACAGACTGGGTTTTTTTTTAACTAATACAGATTCAACCAATGCGTATTTTCCGGTTTGTTTCTTTTGCCACTTTAAAGCTCAAATCAAGGAGATTCTTGTAAACAACTTCGCGTTCTTCGCGTCTCAGGATTAAAACGTTAGCGGGGCAATTTACGACGCAAATTCCACAGCCCATGCATTTTTCTGAATCGATCTCGGGAGCTTTATCGCCTAGGGAATTCGCATGGAATGGACATTTCTCCTCACACGTGCCACATTGCGTACAATTTTCCGGATTGGTAACCATGGCAATAAAATTTGCTTTCGCCACGGCACGAGGATTCTTCCAGCGCGTGATGCCGCCAATCAAACTACAGCAGCACGGACAACAATTACAGATGAGATTGTGGCCTCCTTCAGCGAAGTTGTCCGTGGTATGAACGAGCCCCATTTTGTTAAACTTTTTTAATAACTCTAAAGCTTCTTCCTTAGTTAGCTGTTTGGCATGACCTCGATCTATAAAATATTGTGCCCCGTAATTGACCCCGATACAGGACTCTAAAGGATGGTCACATTTTCGGATCCCTAGAAAGTCAAAGCGTGTTCGGCAGGCGCATTTTTGAAGTGAAAGAACCCTCGCGTTCTTCACGATATCTTCGACTTGCTCATGCGACAAAATATTCTGTTCAATTGGAACCGATTCCTGCACGGGAATAATGCGTGATAATGGCGTGTCTGGTGATCCCTCGAAGTTGCGGTACCACTCCTCATCAACCAAATATTTATAACTTAACTTCGCCAATTTTCGAGCTTTATCTTGAGGCATTTCCTCATAACTTAATGGTGGTACATCGAAAATCATGAAGGGGAGATGTATTGCATACCGTTTCACTTTTCTCCCTATTCTCATGACGCAGTCATTTTGGAACAACCGTTCTAATATGGTAGCAGCTTCCTCCTCGGATTTATTGATTTTTTTGGCTAATTTTTTTACTTTCATCATCCCTGGAAACACCGGGAGTTGAATCAAGTATTTCACATCATTCGGATCTACTAATACCCGTAAGTATTCCATCCAGGTATCACTGACATTCCCTTGGGTGCCAATTGGTGATAATCCGAAAACTGTTGCATCTAGCTTTTTTGCTAAGATTTCATAATATCTTTCAAGTTCCTCATTTTTTTCAGACATCTTTTCACGCTTCTTGGATTTTTTAAGGGTTTAATGTTAAAGAGATAATTAACTATTTAAAAATCGCTTTCATGTTTCGATATAATTCAGTAATTTTGCCGCATAGGCATAAGAAGAAAATGGGACGGCAATTAAAATAATTCGAGCAACGTTATCATTAACAACTAAGGTACCTGCAATAATCGCAAGGAAAAAAGGACCAATGACCCAAGCCGCAATTCGAGAGGTTGCGGCGCCTTTATAAGAAGCTAGATAAAAAATAGTGACTATAGCAAATCCTGGAAGGTAATAAAATGGAACATATGGCCAAAATGGTATTGCTTTACCAAGACCACCTAAAACTCTAAAAGATGCAAAGTATGAATCCCACCAATTGCCTGCCGGGTAAGGATACGTTCCTGTATGCGCCCACTGACACATCCAAAACACGAAGTCCTCAAACATAGCCATGAATAATAATCCCATTACTATCTGTTCAATACTAAATCGCGAGGCAATTGCGACAACAGTGATTAAACCAACATACATGATTACCCAATTGATTTCGGCCCCGAGAATATCAACTAATCGAACAGAGTGATAAACGACGAAATATTCGTATATCCCATAGACAATTGAATAGATTAAGGCTGCCAATAACCCTCGGCGAAGTGTTTTTCTATGATTTTTAGGATCTTTTTCGATTGTAATACCATATTTTAAAAAAAGATCTTTTAGCTTGTTCCAAATTGATTTAAATTGTCTAGATAGGTAATCTATCATGGTAAACTCATTTTTTTATACTTTTTTCAAAAATTTCTCCGCATTTTTGCCAAGAATTTGACTAACTTCTTTATTCTTAAATTTACGGTACCCTAAATTCTGTAAAATTGTGGTGATTTTGGGATCTGTGAGATTCTGAATTGTTTTCACCCATCTTGCAAGGGGTACAGCGTTATTCGTTATTGGCCAATCAGATCCAAACATCACTCGGCTTGACACTCCTGCGTAATTCATGATAGATCGTAATTGGCGATAGAAGTCGACAGGGGAGTTCATCATGTATATTTGTCCATGAGCCGAGATATCACAATAAGTACTTGGTTTCATGAACATCAGGCTAACTAGCTCGTCGATATCACCGTTGTTAAAGTGTGCAAAGCTTAAGCGTAAATTTGGAAAATCTGTTGTAGGTGCATCAAAATATTCTAACTTGGCAGTCCGTCCTTTAAGTCCCATGGTATATCCTATATGCGTGACAATTGGAATTTGGTATTCATCCGCGATTTTATATAATTTATAACTTTCCTCCCCATCAGGAAGGTATCCCGTTGTCGGGTGTAATTTTAATCCTTTCATTTCCCACTTAGTTATCGCCTTTTCAAATAACTCAGGGGCTTTAGGCCTTCGTGGATCAATAGTAAAGAAAGGGATTAATTTATCTGAATATTCCTTGGCCGAGTCCGCTATATATTTATTGAATTCATCCACTGGAATTTTGGCCTCTCCGAGATATAGTCCCCAATCCAATCCGAAGATGATGGCCTTATCAATTCCTGCATCTCCCATTTCACCAATGAGCCGGTCCACAGGACCGTCCATATTATTTTGCATGAGATCTGTAGCCATAATTTGTTCTATCGTTCCTGGTACTATTCGCCCAATTTGCGCCGCAACAGCGCGCCAATACTTCATAGGTATCATATCTCGCTCCCAAATATGACAGTGTGCGTCAATTATCATGAAAAAACCTCACTTTGTTAATTTATTCAATCAGAATTTTTTAAGTGTTTTTCCTAAATGAATACTAATTGTCATAATTTTGAAAAAAATCGTGCCCAATTAACCAGAAAAATAGAAAAAAAAGATAATGAATTAGAATTTAGGAATTGGCTTTATTATTACTTTTTCTTCTTTGCAGGTTCCGCCATCTTTTGTTTCAAGACGCGTTTTCCTTTAGTGATGTCACCTTTCTTGACTGTTTTCCGAGAGAGTTGGCCTTCTTGTTCACCTTTTGTCTTATGTGGCATAGCCTCGACTAAGGCTTCTAATGCAAGGGCTATAAGATCTTCGAGCCAGCCAATCATTGGATCTTTCGATTCTTTAGATACGTTGAGTTTTTGTTCTTTTCCCTCATATACACCACGGAGCAATTCCCTTATACGGGAATAATACACCAACGGCTTTTTTGCTTCTTCTGCCATTTCATTACCCACCTCAAATGAGCTACTACTAATTCTGCATTTTGGACTTTATATGCGTATCGGTATTCTGTCGAATAATTGAGTATGGATCATTTATAACTAATTTTTTTTTACACAATAATTTAAAATAATAAAATGATTCGCTCATTTTCTGCTTTATTTTTGTATTATATGGATGTTTTTTCTTTATTTTAATATTTAGAAATGAAATAGGTTGTACTTCGAAATAAGGTTCATGCACATTCAATAATTATCAATATCGCTTTGAAAATTGTAAGTTATAATTCTGTTTTCCCTCTCCGTCCATTCCAAAAAAGATTTTATGAAGTTCTCCGAATAATCCAAAGATCTATGTGAGAATCCAATATCGTCGGCTTAAAATTGTTGTTTGGGAAACACTAAACAATATTGTGAGGTTCAAATAATTTTCGCAATAAGTAATTTTACACAGATAGTAAAAAAAAATTCTTTTTATACCATGATTAGCGTAAAAAATTTTTAAGCAGGAAATCATTGTTCTAGTAAAAATAGGGGATTTAAGTCATGATTGAGTTGAATGATCCACGCCGAAAAGAAGTTGTAGATCGCGTGATTAAATATATTCGGGAAGAGAATATTAAGTATACACGCTTACAGTTTATAGATATTAATGGTTTGTTGAAAAGTTTTTCCGTTTCTACAAAGTACATTGAAGATACGCTCACGGATGGACAATATTTTGATGGATCATCCATTACCGGAATGGGGAGTATTGAAGAATCGGACATGATCGCCATTCCAGACCCTTCTACATTCAATGTAATTCCCTGGCGATCCAAAGAACTCTCTACCTGTAGGTTCATTTGTGACATTTATTTACCAAATGGGAATCCATATGAAGGGGATCCTAGATATGTGTTAAAAAAAGCGATGGAAGAAGCTCGAAATCTCGGCTACACCTTCAAGTGTGCCCCGGAATTAGAATTTTTCATCCTTGAAGAGAATGAATCAATAGTCCCTGCCCCTATGGATTTTTCAGGGTACTTCGACCTGCACCCGAGTGGCATTTCCGAAGACTTGCGGCGAAAAATGGCCGATACGGCGGAACAATTCGGGATTGACATCGAAGTAGCCCACCATGAAGTAGCGGTCGGGCAAAATGAGATTGATTTCCGTTATGATGAAGTGATGACCACCGCTGACCGAACAGTAACTATGAAAATGGTCATAAAAAGCATTGCGAAAAGGAATGGATTCTTAGCAACTTTTATGCCCAAACCGTTCTTTGGTGTAAATGGCTCTGGTATGCATGTACATCAAAGTCTTTGGACATTGGATGGGAAAAATGCCTTCTATGCAGACAATGAAAAAACAGGCTATCTTTCGGATGTTGCCCTTAACTTCATTGGAGGACAACTATTACATGGACGGAAAATGTCAGCCGTACTAGCATCTTGGCCTAATTCCTACAAACGATTAGTACCCGGCTATGAAGCCCCTGTCTACGTGGCTTACGCACATAAGAATCGTTCTGCTCTCATTCGCGTGCCTGATTTTGGCAAACGAAAAAATGCGGCACGTATGGAAATCCGCTGCCCGGATCCTGCAGGAAATCCCTATCTCCAATTTGCAGTTTTACTCTATGTAGGTCTTGAAGGCATTAAAAAGAAGATAGAGGCCCCGAAACCCACGGAATTGAATGTATATAAAATGACCTTGGAGGAACGCCGGCAACGGGACATCATTTCATTACCCGAGTCTCTTTCGGAAGCTCTCAAGGAAATGGAAGAAAGCGAACTAATACACCAGGCTTTAATGCCAACTGCGTTCAAAAATTTCCTAGAAATCAAATGGAAAGAATGGGACGAATTTCGGATGCAAGTAACCAATTGGGAACTAGAAAGATATATCCAACGATTATAAAAAATATTAATTAAATTTTATGTCGTAAAAATAAGAAAATATCGTTGATTAGCATTAATGCAACTAAAATATCAATAAGTGACTGTCGATGAATTTCCTTTATTTCATTTTCTATGGAATACTCCTCCTGTCCTAAATCAAATTGTGTAACAAATGGTATGTAATCGCTCATTGTAAATCGCCATACAGTTATTTAAAAAAGAAAATTAATTCATTAATAATTACTTCTTTATTGTCGAAGAGTCTTTTATCAAAAAAATTTGAGTGTCTTTCCAGTAGATAATGCCAAAAATCAAATCGCAATTTTATACAAATTTGCTAAAAAAATTCTTAATTATAGTGAAAGTCTATGAAATTCTACTTTGTATAAATAACAAACATACATAATTAATTCAAATATCTATAATTTCTAATTTTTATTTAATTATAAAAAATTATAGACATACCTTCCCAAAAAAATATAGATAATTAAACCAAACTATATATTTAATCAATAAATAATAATCGAATCCCTTTATCAATAAATAAAAGAATAAAAGGTAGTTAAAAGATGAAATCAATACAAATACAAGAAAAGCATAAAAAAACAAAGGAAAATTCATACAAAAATGTATTGAGACAGCTCGAAATTACTGCAGAACACTTAAATTTAGAACCTTGGATTCATAAAATCTTAAAATATTGCATGCAGATTTCAGTAGTGTCCATTCCGATTAAGATGGATGATGGGACTGTGAAGATATTTGAGGGTTTTCGCGCACAACATAATCCAGCCCTCGGGCCCTCCAAAGGCGGAGTAAGATATGCCCCAGATGTGAATATGGATGAGATAAAAGCTTTAAGTATGTGGATGACTTGGAAATGTGCTGTTGCAGGATTGCCTTATTGTGGTGCTAAAGGAGGTATTGCTTGTGACCCTAATACTTTATCAAGGGGAGAATTAGAGCGGCTAACTCGAAGATACACATACGCTATCATAAATATGATAGGGCCTAAGAAGGATATTCCTGCTCCAGATATTAATACAGATAAACAAATAATGGCTTGGATGATGGATTCCTATTCTATGGGAGTTGGAGAACCGACCCTTGGAGTAGTAACTGGAAAACCTATTTGTATTGGGGGGTCGGAAGGGCGTGAAGCAGCTACAGGGTACGGGCTATCAATTGTTACTCGTGAAATTTGTAAAAAATTAGAAATTCCACTTGGGCCAGAAACCACAGTAGGAATACAGGGATGGGGTAATGTGGGTTCAGTGGTTGGGGCAATTCTTAGGAAAGAAATAAATTGCAAGATTATTGGAGTAGGTGATATTAATGGCGGGATTTATAATCCAGAGGGTATTGATCCAATTCTCTTAAAAAAATATGAACAGAAAACAGGTTCCGTTGTTGGTTTTCAAGGAACACAGCCGATTACCAATGCGGAGTTACTTGTCCTCGATTGTGATATTCTGATTCCAGCCGCTATTCAAAATCAAATTACTAAAAATAATGCGGATAGCGTCAAAGCTAAGTTAATTGTAGAAGGTGCTAATGGACCAACTACGCCAGAGGCCGATAAAATACTTGAAATGAAAGGAATAACGGTAGTCCCGGACATTTTAGCGAATTCAGGTGGAGTTATTGTAAGTTATTTCGAATGGGTCCAAGATTTACATTCCTATTTCTGGGATCTTGATCGAGTCAACCAAGAACTCGAGAATCATATCTTAAAAGCATTTCATCAAGTCTATAATCTTGCAAAGCAAAAAAAAGTTTCGCTCCGAACAGCAGCATATATAATTGCTGTGGATCGAGTTGCTGAAGCGATTCGGGTTCGTGGGCTATTTCCCTAATATCTTATTTTTTATTCTCTTTTCCAATTATAAGTCTTTTTTATATTGATTTCACCTCTGGCTTGAATAGAAAGCGTTATGAGTTCACTATTCTCAAAATGATTAAACTGAGCTCAATAAACACTTTCAAGAGGATTTTAGGATCTTGCCCCCGATGGAGCAATTTTTCTAATAATTTATGACAATCTAAGTTTTCAATTTTGTACAAAAACGATAGAAAACTAATTTAATTTATCTAAAACCATACAAATTATAAATAGAATAAAATACAAACATATATACCTTCATATGTACTCATACATCTATTTACCACGATAACAATAATTGTGAACGAATTATTTTATCATAAAAACTCAAGGCAAAGAAGTGGTTGAAGAATGAAAACCATAAAAATACAAGAAAAATATAGGGAAATAGAAAAGGAAAAATCAATTGAAGTTTTTATTGATAAATGTATTAAAGATCATAGTAATTTTCTTATCGCTATTTTACAAGAGATACAGGAATATTTTAATTATCTGCCTGAAAAATTGCTTAGAAAAGTTGCAGAAAAGTTGCAAATTCCACTTATAGATGTACATGGCGTGGCAACCTTTTATCAATCACTTAGCCTTGTTCCTAAGGGTGAGCATATTATCACCGTTTGTTTGGGAACAGCATGTTATGTTCGGGGTGGGGAAGAATTAGCGGATGTGTTATCGAGGGAGTTAAACGTAGAATTTGGTGAGTCAACAGAAGATATGGAATTTACATTGGAAACTGTTAATTGTCTCGGTTGTTGTGCTATAGGACCTGTTGTAGTAATAGATAGTGAATATTATGATGAAGTTACACCACAAAAGATAGTAAAGATCCTAAAAACCCTTAAGGAAGGGAAAAAGTGACCAAATTACAATCGAGAGAACAATTCGATACATTTTATAAAAAAATTTTAAAAAAAGTTCCCAAAAAACCGCTTATCTCTATATCTGGAGGCACCTGTGGATATGCGCGTGGAATCATTAATGTAATAGATGCATTTAAAGAAGCAATTAAAGGATATGAAGATGATATTTCAATAAAAGTAACAGGGTGCCACGGTTTTTGTGCAGCAGAACCTAACCTTACTATTTTTCCAGAAGAAATATTCTATAAAAATGTAAAACCAAACGATGTGCCAAAAATAGTGCAATCGATCTTAAATGGTGAAATAATTGATAACTTAGTTATTACTGAGAATGGGAAAAATTTTATCCACGTGAATGAAATTCCATTTTACAGTCATCAGTCAAGGATTCTTTTAGGAGATAACCCACATATAGACCCTACAAATATCGAAGATTATATAGCGACTAGCGGTTATATAGCTCTTTCTAAAGCATTAAAGATGGAACCGGAAGAAATTATCGAAAATATAAAACACTCAGGATTACGCGGGAGGGGCGGCGCAGGTTTTCCCACAGGA
Source organism: Candidatus Helarchaeota archaeon (assembly GCA_013375405.1). The sequence continues at coordinate 1,582 of JABXJU010000155.1, read as the reverse complement.
ATAAAATGGGAAATAACAAGAAAGCAAAAAAGTAATGCGAAATATATAATTTGTAATGCTGATGAAGGGGATCCGGGCGCATATATGGATAGGAGCCTGCTTGAGGGGAATCCACAGTTAGTAATAGAGGGCATGATAATAGGCGCCTATGCAATAGGTGCAAATAAGGGGTGGGTTTATGTCCGTGATGAATACCCACTTGCTGTGCAAAATATGAACATAAATATCAAGCTAGCGAGAGAAATGGGCTTGCTTGGTGAAAATATACTAGGTTCTGGATTTGATTTTGATATAGAAATTGTGCGTGGTGCCGGTGCATTTGTTTGTGGTGAAGAAACTGCGCTTATTCATTCAATTGAGGGTGCAAGAGGAGTACCAAGTCAACGTCCCCCGTTCCCCGCCCAAAAAGGGCTTTTTAATAAACCTACAAATATAAATAATGTAGAAACATTGGCAAACGTGCCTAAAATTATTGGTAGAGGCGCAGATTGGTTTGCAAACATCGGAACTGAGACAAGCAAAGGTACAAAAATATTCTCACTTGTAGGCAACGTCAAAAATACCGGGTTAGTTGAAGTACCTATGGGCATTACAATAAAAGAAATAGTTTATGATATTGGTGGGGGTTCGCCCACAGGTAAGAAAATAAAAGCTATACAAACAGGTGGTCCATCTGGTGGATGTTTTCCGCAAAGGCTTTTTGATTTGCAAGTTGATTACGAGTCGCTAAAACAGGCAGGTTCTATAATGGGCTCGGGTGGTATGATTGTGATAGATGAATCTACTTGTATGGTAGATTTTGCGCGATACTTCACAAATTTCTTACAACAAGAATCATGTGGCAAATGTGTTCCGTGTCGAGAAGGTACACAGCGTATATTTGAAATACTTACTGATATAACTGAAGGAAAAGGAAAAGGTGAGTCTATAAATTTACTTGAAGAACTTGGAAATGTGATAAAGGATACTTCACTTTGTGGGCTCGGTCAGACTGCACCAAATCCTTTGCTTTCCTCGATTAGATATTTTGAGGATGAATATTTTGTACATATAAAAGATAAAAGATGTCCCGCTGGTGTCTGTAAAGCATTAATTAAATATGTAATAGATGCAGAGAAATGCACAGGTTGCGGGCTATGCAAGAAAAATTGTCCTCAAGAGGCAATAACAGGTGAGTTAAAACAACCACACGTTATAAATCAATTAAAATGCATTAAATGTGGAATTTGTTATGATATTTGTAAATTTGAGTCAATCAATTATGAATAGGAAGGTATAAATTGACACAAATAATAATTGATGGAATTAATTTTGATTCTCCAGAATATTGGACAATACTTGATGCAGCAAAATTCTTGGGAATAAATGTACCAACTCTTTGTTATCATGAAGGACTTTCAGCATGGGGGGGCTGCCGTTTATGTATCGTTGAGATAGGGGAAGGCAAAAAAACCAAACTAGTGTCTTCATGTACATATCCTGTCGAGGAAGGGCTCACAGTGCGAACTGCGAGTAAAAGGGTGGTGAATGCAAGAAAAGTGATACTTGAACTCTTGATTGCACAATGTCCAACCTCTAGAGT
>JABXJU010000017.1 GCA_013375405.1 Candidatus Helarchaeota archaeon | reverse complement strand
ATGCCCTCCGCGACTCCGCTCATGACTAGAAACCATGGTGCAGAATTTATCAACCAATTCAACTGCAATTGAGTCAACGTAATCATTATCATTTCCAAATTTTGGTCCATTTTTCAATTTTTGTCTTAGAATCTCATTTCGTTTAAAATTATGTTTAATTGCATGGACCACGTCCTTCATTTCAATGCTTTTATCATCATACACAAACTTCTTGATTGCCGCCAATGAATCTACTGCCGTTCCGAGACCTCCAGCGCCAATTGCCCCAAAATTATAGATTGCGCTTCCTATGGTCATATCTTGCGCATTTTCAATGCAGCCATCAATGGTTGAGGAAATCAAAGGATTATGATAATATTCAGCCCAAATATCATCCCTAATATCTGTTGCTTTCGCACACATTGATACCATACATTCCATTTGTTTATTATAAGCATGCAGAAAATCGTCAAATGTCTTGAAGTCTACTGGATCTCCTGTATCAATAGTATCGAAATTACCAAAGAAGCTCGTTTTCCCTCTATTGAAAATTACATCAAGAATAGTTGGGAAGTAAATTTTCGAGCCCCCAGTTGCCCCAAAGGTATCTCCACTGCCATTGGGTTCGACGCACCCCACAAGGCAAAAATCTCTCGCGGCTTCGAGCGAATAGCCATCGTTCATTAAGGTTGGAACTGCAATATCATCATTGAAGAACGCAGGCCCATTTAATTCTCTGTGAAGTTCGGTCGCCTTTCTAATGTATTCTTTCGGCGACTTTTTCGATATCCGGAATGATGCTGAAGTAGCAAGTTTAGTATTTCTAAGCCCCTCAATGAACAAATAGGTCAATTCATTAACGGCATCTTTCCCCTCTCGGGTGATACCGCCCAGCGTGATATTTTCAATATCTGACCCGAGATGATTTAGATTGACCCCCAATATATTCGGCCAAATTACCACATTGTTATTAATTTTAATGATGTATTCTTCAATGAGCCGCAAGGCTTCATCTTCCGTAATCTTACCCGAATCAATGTCACGCTTGTAGTACGGGTAAAGAAACTGATCTACGCGTCCAGGGGTAATTCCACTGCCTGCACCATAACTGATAATGACTGCATTTTGTGTAAACCAATGTGCTTGTAAAGCCTCTTGAAAACTCTCTGGGGGAAGCCAAGGCACCTTTTCACAAATCCTGGCAATTTCGAGAAGTTCCTCTTTTCTCTCAGGATCTTTTTCTTTCGCTGCTTTGGTTTTTGCCAATTCTGAGAAGCGAAGGCTGAAGTCCCGCATCGTTTCGCAAATTATTACTATACTTTTTAAGAAATTGCGTTGATCTTCAGTTTCCACCGTCTCCATTCGTTCCAAAGCCCGATTTTTAATGGCTTTAAACCCTTGCCTGAGCACATTTGCGTGACCGACTACGATATGTGCTTGCGTATCAATACAACGCCCTCTCCCCTTTATATTGTCCGCTGTTCCCCCTTGGATCGCCCCAAACATCCGGACTAGCTTAACCAGTAATCCGATGATTTTCCCAAATTTTCTTAATTTTCCTCTTATGCCCTTAGCAGGTTCTGGGGGCTTGTCCTGCCGCATCACCATGCTTAGAAAATCTCTCACACTAAAGGCACGTAGTTTATGTAAAATTTCTTTAAAACTAAAATTGAGCTTGCTGCTCAATCCTGCTTGGTCAAGGCGCGTTACTTTAATCTCTCTAACCGATTTTCCCTTCCAATAGGGAATGATTTCATCAAATAGAACTTTCTCATGCTCGGGAGTAATTACATACCCAAATCTTTTCAATTCAAGTAAGATATATTCTAAAACATAATTCATATCCCCTCGTTCTGGCGCAATAGGCGGGGCAATAAAGCGCGAGGATCGATTTCCGACTAAAATCTCCTCTGGATAGATCCTAATGGTCATATTTTCGAAAGTTTTTTTAATTGCTTTTGCTGCCCGGATTGAGGGATGTTCCCCCTCTGTCTCACGGTATGAATCGGTGTAAAATTTCGCCCGTTCCATGCACAACCAACGGAGCGATGTTAGTAGCCGGTCCCTGTGGATTTGATTTTTTGGGTGCAATCGAGTATAAGTAGTAACAGCTTTCACGATTATCAAAAAAAAGTATGCCCAACTTCAGCAAAAAAACTTATGGGAAAAAATCACATATTCTCTAATAAATTCCGAAAAAGAAATTGAAAGGGCGAACAGAAAAATTGTCAAAAATTGAGAGTGTTTATAAGGAAATTGAAAATGTCATAGGTGCAGATTTCATATCCGATAAAGATTTCATGAAGGCAGCGTATTCACGGAATGTCGATCCAGCTTTTCCAGATAGATGGGCGGACATAATTGTTCGACCACGGAGTCCTGAGGAATTATCCGATATTGTGAAAATAGCCAATAATTATAAGATTCACATGGTTCCAAGAGGCGGGGGTGCTGACCTTGTTGGGGGTGCTGCTACAGAGGGCGGTATTCTTATAGATCTTACCAGAATGAATCAAATTTTGGAAATTAACGAGGATAACTATTATTGTGTTATTGAATGTGGCATAACCTGGGCTATTTTGCTTTCAAAATTACTGAAAAAAGAGCTAACTACAGGAATTGTAGGGCCTGGAAGCGGCTATTCTGCCACTATTGGCGGTGGGCTCTCAAATAATACCGCAGGTTTTGGTTCCACAAAATATGGGCTAATTTCAGAAAATTGTCTTGGTGTGGAAGTGGTCCTTCCTAATCCTGAGGGGTCAATTATAAGGACGGGCGCAGCCGCCAACAAATATGCGGAACCGTTTTGCAGATATGGTGTAGCTCCGGATTTTACTGGGCTATTTCTGGGAGATGTTGGAACGATGGGCATTAAAACAAAAGCTTTCTTGAAGTTATATCCTGATCCCCCTTTCAAGATCAGAAAAAATTATATCTTAAATAAAAATGATTACGATATTGTCTTCAAGTTAATGAATCAGCTCCAGAGAGAAGTGCGGGATGGGCTGCAGGATTTATATATAACCCCAAAATTGATACTCGACTTATTATCGAATTTTGTTGAAAAACGAAATAAACCGCCCAAAAGACCGAGGTTAAAAGGTCCTGTTTTTATGTTCATCTTAGAAGCATTCGATGAGCGAATTCTGGACGTTTATATAGAGAAAGTAGATGCAATAATGAAGGAAAATGCAAGACAATTTGAATGGACGGAATTTGACACGAGCCTAGAAGAAACAAAAGACTGGAAAATGACTTTGAAGTTCGTCTATAATTATTTTAATAAATTTGTCGCATTCGTTCCTGGCAGAATTTCTTGTACGACATGTCACAAGGTGCCCATTTCATCAATGGCAGAAAAGAAACAACTAAGCACCAAATTCGATATTGAAAATCAAGTCGATTTTCCTCCCCGTAGCATGGCTGCGTTCGCTACATCCATCCATCTCTTACCAAATGGTCATTGCGTATTTGCGGGGGGCTTCAACGCTGAAAATATAGAGGAACAAAGGGAAACCGCAATGAAGCTATGGCATAAAAAGGTGCGGGCTCAAGTTCGATATGGTGGCGCCCATTACTGGTTAGGGGAAGCGATTTCTCAGTCCATCGTTGAGGCTGGAGCGTTTACGCCAGATTTCATTCAATTCTTTAAAGATGTTAAAAGGACCGTAGATCCAAACTTCCTATTGAGTCCAAATAAATTTCACATGTATGCTTACAACGATGATATTTCAAAACATATCGTGAGGGATTAGTTATGAGTTTCAAAAGGGATTTAGAAGAAATTAAGACAAAAAAGGAAGAATTAAAGAATTCCGTGTTTAAGGGAGCAGAGATGATGACAGTTTTGTGGGAAACTAAGCCTGAAATCATAGAACGGATCCTCCCCCCACCGCTCAAACCCGCAGAAAGACCCATTTGCATTGCATTTATCGCCAATTACCCAAGCACTAATCAAGGGCAGCCCTATCATGAAAGTGATCTGTTCCTCCGAGTGAAATTCAATGATGAATACGGGAATTATCATTTAGCAATGCACGTAACGGATGATCGAGCGATGATAGGTGGCCGGGAAATTTGTGGATTTCCTAAAAAAATGGCACATATTAAACTTGAACGAAAGTATACTGATGTGAAAGCATGGTCTGAACGGCTTGGAACACGAAATATTGAGATTAATGCGAAACTAACAGGAAAATTCAACTCTAGTGAAACTCCGGATATATTGAAACAATTCAAAATCCTTCCAACCCGGAAAAGAGGCGCAGTCAGTTATAATTTTAAATATTTCCCTTCTCCTGATAAAATAGGGTTTGACTACCCACCACGCCTTGTAAGACAAGAAACACTCATACGTCCTCAATCGATGGAGATGGGTGAAGTAGAAATCACTTTAAATTCCTCAGTCCATGACCCCTGGGGTGAATTAGAAATTGTTAATGTGCTGGGTGCCTTATATTTGAAAACCAATAATACGATGCTCCCAGGTGAAGTGGTTGCTGAAGTAGATCCACAGGATTTTATACCTTACGCATTCATCAAATTGGATTGGTATTAGAACATCAGTTTTCTTCATTTATAATTTCTTTTTTTCAATGATGTTCCGTGCGTTCAATTACTTCGTTTTGGATCTCAATCCCCAGTTCTGTAAAGTAGGCTGAATAACCTCCAACCTTCACAATTAAACCTCCATATTCCTGAGGATTCTCCTGTGCATCACGTAACATTTCTGCCGATACGACAGTCGGTTGAATTTGTTGCCCACCTAACTCGAAATAGCCTCGTATGAGAGCGATCCATTTTTCCCTATTTTCCTTTTTAAGACCAATCGCTGTGGGGTGGAACTTCACATTCACTGCACACCCTAGAACATTCCGAAAATCAATAGAGGCAACCGATCTCAAGACAGCGGTTACACCATTTTCCTCAACATTATAAGGGTTACAGCTTGCAGCGTAGGGGGTCGCAGAAAATCGCCCATCTGGGGACGCAATAGAAATCCGCCCATCAATGGTATGGGTTGTCATGCTAATCATGTAGGGAACGAAGACGCCTCCCCGATAACTTTCGTAATTATACGTTTCTTTAAAAAGTTGGTCTGTAATCTTACGTGCAAGGGCATCTACTTCTTCATAGCCATTGCCCCACTTTCCCTTTATTTTTATAATCTTCCGATGAAGGTCCTCATACCCTTTATAATTTTTATCAATAGCCTTTAATAACTCAGTAAAAGTAGTTTCCTTTTCATCATAGATGAGTTTCTTAATGACATAGAGTGAATCGGTGAGGTTAGCGATGCTGTTGATAAAGGAAATTCCAGAAAGGTCATATTTGGCACCCCCTTGTGTGACATCTTTTTTATTTTCCAAACAGCCATCAATAAACGCGGAAATGTACGGTGCTGGTAAATGTTCCGCATAAAGACTGTCCCGGAAGTTGGACACATTAACTATCATTTCTATTTGGTTTTTAGCTTGTACCATCATTGCATCAAGGAATTCATCGAACGACGCGAAGTTATTTGGATCACCAGTTTTAAGTCCAAGATTTTTAACAGTCCCCATCAGGGTTTGGGAATCACCGTTGCGCATCGTCATATCCAACAATCGACAAAGCAAAAATGAATTAGCACTCATACCCCCAGTTTTTCCGGGGCATAGCATCTCAACACACCCCATCACCCCATAGTCGCGGGCGTCCTCCTCAGCGAATCCTCGCTTCCGCATCGCCTCTATATTGATGTCATCGTTAAACAGTGAAAGATTTGAACTGCCTTCATACAACATCTCCGCTGCTTTTAAAAGAGTTGAATTGGGGGTGCCTTTATTTACTCTGAGGGAGATATTAGTAACTGCACGTGAATTATTAGCAGCTTCAAGGAACAGCTCAGTCAATTCATTAGAGGCATCAGAGCCATCTGGTTTCACCCCTCCCAACGTAATAGGCGTGGATCCTAAGTAACGATGGTAAAAATTGGCTAACATATTTGATTCTGGGCGAATATTTTGTGACATCACTTTTAATAATAGTTCTTCCAACAATTCCCGTACTTCATCAGGTGTAATTCGCCCCTCTTCGAGATCTATCTTATAATAAGGGTAGAATATTTGGTCCATTCGTCCAAATGAATGATAGTTTACGGGATGAGCGAGCTCCACGGCAGTTTTAATTGTCCATGCTGATTGAACTGCTTCATAAAATGTTTCAGGAGGATTGAGGGGTACTCTTTTGCAATTCTCAAACATCTTTTTATAAATCTGTTTTTGTGTTGGGTCTTTTTCTTGGGTATATTTATCTTCTAGCTCATTAGCTAAGCGAATCGCGAAAATAATCACACCATCCAATGCAATTTCAACAGAGCGCAGAAAGTTTCGCTCATTATCAGTTAGAGATTCCTCTTGTAACTTTTTCTCGACTTCCTCTTTCAAGCTGAGCAATCCTTTCTTGATTACAGTTTCGTAATCCAAAATCACATGGCCTTGAGTGGTGGAGATGTTTGCGGTTAATGTCATCATAAAAATCTGTTTTGAATTATTAGCTGGCATTGCTTGATGGAAATCAAGCATATTTCCTGAAATATGATCTAATTCGGGGATTTTCTCATCCAATATATCTATCAGCGATTTACCCTTCCATTTTGGGAGTAAATCCTTCAACAGGACCTTCTCATCTTGTGGATCAATAGTATATGGATTTATTTCTCGCTCGTCCATTGTTTTAATTCCCATATCCATCGGTTGCTTTTTGTGCATATGTCGCTTGTTCCGAATCGCCGCGAATAATTGCCTTTTTTTTATCAGCCACCAAGCTGTTTTCAGGTAAGATTTAAAACGAAACCAGAGGATTGACCGTTTTTTCAGTTCGTTTCGAAGCACATTATTGAAAACCCCGCGTTCTATTTCAATAGGGATGCCCAGAAAACTCTCACACCAATAACCCGCAATTCTATCATCAGGATCAACGTAATGGGTCATATTTTCATATACATGTTTCATTGATAGGGCAACACGCATACTTTGAGGTAAATCTTTCTCTTTAAAATACTTCTCAGTGTAAAATTTTGCCCGCTCGATAGAAATAATTGGCATTTCCGTTTGATATCGCTCTCTTAACCGTTCAATCCTTTCACTAACCATAACCACCGTAGAAATCCCTGCAATTATTTTATTACTTACATAAATGAATTCTACAAATAAAAACAATGAGATAGTGATAAATTAGATCTAATGAATCCTTCCCTCAACCATTGCTTGCGCTTGTTCAGCTGGTTTTTCAGCGGGGACCTTCTCATATTTTTTAACCATGATGATGGCTCCTTTAGGACAGTTGAATGCACAAACTCCACAACCTATACACAACTCATTATTGATCATGATGGTTTCATCGCTCTTGTCCTTCTTATGCCCGTAGTGGTGTTGAATGGCATACATAGGGCAGATATCGACACATTTCTCACAGAAAATACAACTTTCTTTTTCATATTCGGGGAGAAAATTAGAAGTCGCGACAGAATTTGGATTCCTGAATTTTGTTAAACCCCGAAGTAAAATACAACAATCCCGATCACAATTACAGATGAATGTTATTTTCTCAGTAATATTCTGAGTTGTATGGACGAGTCCCGCTTTCGCTGCCTTACTCAATGTTTCTAATGCCTCTTGAGTTGAAAGCTCTTTTCCAAATCCCTGCTCCACGACATAATCCGCCCAAATGTTAAAACTCATGCAAACATTAACTGGGTAATCATTCACGGGAACTCCATCATTATGAATACGCATATGTACTCGACAGGCACAATCCATGACTGCTACCTTTCGTGATTGCTCAATCAGATTCTTAACTTGTTCAAACGGCATGATGTGATGCTTCAATGCATCAGTTATTTCTATATCCAAATCGACAGTTTTGCCCTTCCCTTTTTTTATTGTATTATCGACTACCTTCTGATCAACGAATACCCGCATAAAGGGCATGGTAGAACTCGCAAATTCTGCGGCGTATCCTTTATTGTAGTATTTTTCAAACTCTTCAGCAAAAAGTTTCACCAATTCCCTTTCTTCTGCTTCTGCTCTCTTGTGATTCGCGAAGAAAAGCTCAAAAAGTCCTGGAACGAGTGGAAACATAGAATAAGTTCTTTTATTGTTCCTCTCTACTGAAAAGAGCCTTTGGGTCCTAGCCATTTCATCTAATATTGGTTTAACTTCTTCCACTGGTCTCTTCAACTTTCTTGCGATCTTCTCTGCGGTGAGTCGATCCATGAATGGTCCATTAAAGACCAATAGAATCTTTGCCTCTTCAGGGGAAAATAATGATTTTAAGATTTTTCTAAGCTCTTTAGAGATTGGACTTCTGACTATCCAATTGGACATTCTCTCGGCGACTTGTTCATAAACATCAGAATTACTCTTCTCATCTACCAAAATTTTCACAGCCTTACATTGAATAATTTAACCTTTGAACCTAATTTTAATAGTTTTATAAGAAAAAAAGTGGAGAAGTGAGGGATTTAACCTTAGTTACGACTCAACTTTTTCGAATTCAGGTGGTTTTATGTGGTCATAATCCCAATAAGATTCCAGACGTGATAATAAGCTGGGAAGCTTTTTTTCATAGAGGTAGATGGGAATACTGAAGAATCCTGCAACAATGAATGGTAGTAATATAAAAAGTATTAAAAATAGAAGACTGACATCAGAAATCGAAATTGTAGGATATACCATAATAATAAAGGTTATCCAACTCAATATCGTAGCGAATCCCGCATAACCAGTGAGTGCGCCTGCAAGGGGGGCGTGGACGCCTTGAATATCAACAGGACTTCGTTCATCTTCCTCCCCTGTTGACACTTGATAAGACGTCAAACCTGAATCTTCTAGATGCCAAACTGGAAGGAAAACAAGAATTGTGATAATCCCTAGGAAAAGGCACGCAACATAAACTTGCACAACGGTATCAAAAATCTGTATCCCTGATGAATAGAGTAGAAATCCATCTGTAATCCCAAGTATCTCCAATATTTCAACTAAGAATACCGCAAGGCTGAAGGTGAAAAAACTAACAACCATGGCTCTGAAAAACAGCATCCTGCCGGTGGCCTTCTTCCCCATCTTGATAACTCCATACTTGGGATTACCCCCTAATTTTGAAAGTAACTTATGTATTCCAATTAGCAATTTAGCCCAATAAGGGGCAAGGCTATAGAATATTACGATAAATACTACGATGGGGGCCACCAAAATTATCAGCAAATCCGTAATTAGCGGTCCAGGGATGAATGGAATAAAAATTAACACCGTCTCATCAGCGAACATTGAGTCGCCGGGATTTAAATAATATGTAATCCCTATAATCATGAAAAACATAATTATCGTCAGCGTAACTATAAAAGTAATCAGAAGCGGAATATATTTTTTCTCCATCTAAACACCTTGTTTCTAATATTCACTGAAATACTTTAATATTCTCTAACATTCACTTGCACCCTTTTTTCTCTCAACTTTTCCAAGACGCGAATCGCCACTCCATCCAAAGGATTTCGTCCTATCGACAGCCTTTTCAAATTGGGAATCTTTAAGATACCTTCCGGAAGAGTCGTTATGGAATTATGAGAGAGATGCAAGGTAATAAGACCTGTGAGACCTTCAATTCCTTCAAGATCTCTCACTCAATTATTGAGTAAGGATAGATATTTAAGGCTTTCCACATTTCTTATTCCCCCGAGATTAGTTAAATTTATTTCATTAACGCCTGGACTGCTTCAATTACTCGCGCTTCAGAGGGAATTACGAATTGTTCTAATGGTTTAGAGAAGGGAATATGAATATCAAAGGTAGTAACACGTTTTATCGCTTTAAGACTTGCGAGATCTTCTTCTACAATTGTTGCCATTAATTCAGCAGCAACACCGCAGGTCTTCACACCTTCATCAATAATTACAACACGGCCAGTTTTCTTAACCGATTTTAGGATCGAATTTTTATCTAAGGGGACTAAGGTTCTTGGATCAATAACTTCTGCGCTTATTTCCATCTCCTGTAATTTATCCGCAACTATTAAAGAGAGTGGAACCATATTCATGGTTGCAATTAAGGTAACATCAGTGCCTTCTCGTTTAATATCGGCTTGACCCATCGGAATTGTGTATTCTTTCTCAGGAACCTCTCCCTGTGTGAAATAGAGCCTTTTGTGTTCAAAAAATAATACAGGATTATCATCTCGAATTGCAGTTTTTAAAAGTCCTTTTGCGTCATAGGGGGTTGAAGGGGTAATAATTTTTAATCCCGGGATATGCATGAACAGGGCTTCCACGCATGTGGAATGTTGAGCTGCGTATTGTTCCCCTGCGCCCATTCCACCAAACCGTATCACTAAAGGAAGCGTTACTTTTCCTCCAGTCATGTAACGAAACTTGGCAATTTGATTTACAATTTGATCCATACATACAAAACAAAAATCTGCGAACATAATCTCTGCAATAGGACGCAATCCCGTCGCAGCAGCACCTAGAGCGGCGCCTATGAATGCACTTTCAGAAATTGGAGTACAACGAATTCTTTCTGGACCAAAAATATCAATCAGCCCTCGCGTTGTATTATAAAATGGCATGGCGATATCCTCTCCCATGATAAATACTTTTTCATCGCGTTCCATTTCTTCTTTTATTGCATCCCGTATTGCGAGATCAAATCCCAACATTCCCATGAAAAATCCTCCTTCTTATTCTACAAAAAGACCCTCCAACGCGGAAGAAGGTTTAGGAAAAGGGCTTTTTTTTGCGAAATCAATGGCCTCTTTGATTTCTTTTTTAAATGCCTCATCTATTGCAGAAAGCTCCTCTTCGGTAATTTTGTTATCTTTTATCATTTCATTTTTCAACCGCTGGATAGGATCTTTCTTCCTCCATTCCTTCACTTCATCTTTTGTACGGTATAACTCAGGATCAGGTGGAATATCTGTCTGTCCCGAATAACGATAAGTCTTACATTCCACGAGCATTGGACCCTCTCCTTTCCGCGCTCGTTGAACTGCACGATTCACGGCTTGATATACTTGAATCACATCCATTCCATCCACAACCTCAGACGGAATCCCATAAGCTTTTGCTCTTACAGCAATATCTTTTATAGTTTGATGATCTTTCTGCGCTGTAAAAAAAGCATACAAATTGTTTTCACAAATAAAAACAACAGGTAATTTCCATACCGCAGCTAGATTGAGCGATTCATGGAAAGTTCCTTGGTTGGAAGCGCCATCCCCGAAGAAACAAATGGTCACTTGGTCTGTTTTTCGATAGGTGGCAGAAAGCCCTGCTCCAACTGAAATAGGAAGTCCTCCACCTACAATACCATTTGCACCTAATATTCCTAAAGCAGTATCAGCAATATGCATAGATCCCCCTATTCCTCGACAAATTCCAGTTTCTTTGCCAAATAATTCTGCCATCATTGATTTGATATCACCTCCCTTGGCAATAATATGTCCATGTCCGCGATGCGTTGAGGTTATAAAATCGTCTTTTCGTAAATTTAAGCACGCCCCAACTGCAACCGCCTCTTCGCCAGCGTATGTATGTACAAACCCATTAATCTTTACTCGCCTTGCAAGTTTTCTCACATTTTCCTCGAAAATCCTAATCTTTACCATCATTTTATACATACTTAAAGCTAATTCCAAATCTATTTTCTCACTCATATCAAATCCTCTCACTGGGTTTATATTTATTAATCGAATATCTTAGGAATATTTCTCTATCTAATGCATTAAATTTTTACCTATTTGAATATATTTTAAGTACTCCAGAGGTGAGGAGTCCAGAAGGAATCGGATCTATAGGAATTACTTTCTTCGTTTTATTAATAAAATTATAATATAAGCGAGCATATATGGCCCGGCCACCATTACACACAGGAGAATAATGATCATTCTGCGGTCGTGCCAGAATAGTCCCAAAAGAAAATCATAAAACCCTGGTACTAAGACAAAAACGAGTACAATTACAATGACCAATGTTATTACGAAAGCGAGAAGCCAATATTTTTCCCATCTTTCCATTTTCACCATTTATTCTACCTACTTGATTTTTTTAGGAACTCATTGTTGTTACCATTCAATGTTATTATGACTTATAAATAAGTTGCAAATGCTCTTGGAGTTCTGAAATCGGCCGTCCTAACCATTTCCTGGCTTCTTCATCCCATGGATTCCCATCTAGGATTAACATACGTAAATTTGTCAATGGCCAAATTGTACAAATGTTTTGAAGGGATGTGAATTGATTATTTGATAAATCAAGGGTGATGAGAGAACTAAGATTGCTGAAAGAATCTGGGAGAGTTGATAGCTGGTTGCCATCTAAATATAGTTCCATAAGCGACTTTAGATCTCCAAGGGAGTTTGGGACAGTTTGCAACTTACAATTCCTTAGTGTTAATGTTTGAAGGGATTCTAGCTGCCCAATGGAGTCAGGGAGCGCAATATTTTCATTATGTGATAAATAAAGTACTTTAAGTGATTTTAACTTACTAATTGACTCTGGAAGTGTGGCTAAATCGTTTAATTCTAAGTTAAGGTATTCCAATGATATAAAATCTCCAATTGACTCTGGGAGCGTCGTCAATTGATTTCCTCTTAAATTGAGGGCATGAAGGGATTTGAGCTCAAGTATGGGTGGTGGGAGCGTGGTTAGTTTATTCTCGAATAAATATAACCCCTCGAGTGATTGGAGCTGACCAAAGGATTCTGGGAGCATTGTTAGTTGATTTTCCCAAATGGAAAGGTCCTTGAGGGATTTAAGCTCGCCAAAGGATTCTGGGAGCATCGATAACCGATTTTTCCATAAAGAGAGTTTTTGAATGGATTTAAGCATGCCAATATCGTCAGGAAGCACCTTCAACTGATTCCCCCCAAGGTCCAGTACTTGAAGTGATTCAAGCTTGAGCAGGGGGACCGGGAATTTCCCTAGTTGATTATTCCATAGAGTAAGTTTTTCAAGGGATTTCAGTTCGCCAAAGGACTCCGGGAGCTTCTCTAACTGATTCCCCCCCAAATCTAATACTTGAAGCGATTTAAGCTCGCCAAAGGATTTTGGAAGTGTCGTTATTTGATTATCCCCTAACTCTAACGATTGAATGGATTTGAGTTTAAGAATGGGCTCTGGGAACGTTTTTAACTGATTCCCTCTTAGGTTTAATGATTGAAGCGAGAGGAGATTACCAAAAGATTCCGGGAGTGTCGCCAATTGATTATTTGATAATTCGAATTTTCGAAGATCTTTAAGATTACCAACTGATTCGGGGAGGGTGGTCAGTAGATTTAAATTTAATCCAAGCGATAATAATGATTTGATATTACCAATGGATTCGGGAAGAGCTTTCAATTGACATGAATATAATTTTATTCCAACAATATTAGCATCATCAATCTGGATACCAAAATTTTCTTGTTCAATTTCATCAACCAATGGGATGATTCTGTTAACTCTCTTTTCTAACTCCTTTAAAACCTTTGCTTGCTCTTCGTTAATACCCCATTTATTATAATTCATGTCTTTTCCTCTGTTTATGATTTAGGTTTCAAAAAAATTCTGCAGCATTCTGTAAAGTCGGCCCTATCAGAGTATCCCATGAATTATCAATCTTCTCAGGTGTAACCAATACTTGAAAAAATGCTTTTCTAATATCAACCGCGATACGAGCTAAATCTTTCAAAGTTCGATAAGTTGCTGTTTTACGAATTCGTTTAATAAGTTGCTTTCTAGATTCATTCAAAAAGCTTTCATCTATATTACTTGATTGAACTATTTCAGAAGCTATTTGTCCTATTTCGTAACCCATGCTCATTGTAGTCATAAGCCCACTTCCACCCGTGGGCTCATTATTCCCTGCATTATCCCCTACCAATAATATCCGTGCCTTAGGAATTATATTATCCTTTAATGGCCCTCCAAAAGGTAAAAAGGATGTGTCAAAATATTGAACCTCTGAATTCTTAAACCGATTTGAAAATACGGGAGTCTCAACGCTTATTTTATCCCACCAATACTTAATGTCCTTTTGTAGAGATTCCTTTAAGCTCCCCACAAATATTACGTAATTCGCTTCCGCTGCCGTTTCTGACCGCGGAAAAATCGATAAGATTCCTGGAGGAATGTCTTCTCCCGATGAGAAAAATAATTCAATCACATTACCATCTAATTTCACGTTTTCCGCAATAATTTTTAGAATCGGACAATTCTCTTTCGGTGTCTGAATTCCATATTTATTAATTAAAGGATTTTCACATCCATCTGCTAATATTAACAGGTCTGATTGCAGTTGGAATGTTTTTGATCCATCAAAAATTGTGACACCTTCATATATCCCATTTTTAAACAAGAGATCGGTAACCTCATGTTTAGGTTTAATATCAATCCCACTATCCTTCCCTTTTTTAACGAGCCCTTCCATTAATTTATGCCAATCAATAATGTGACGCTCTTGGGGCGCTTCAATCGCTACAACATTTTTGGTAGTAGGACTGTAAAATCGATATTTATTTGTCTTATTAATCGTGATTTCAGTAAAGAATCCGGGATAGAGAATTTTAGATTCAAGCTCTTTATCATACTTGAAAGTTTCTCCCCTAATTCGCTTCCCAATTTCATCTTGTTTCTCAAGTATTAATATATCTATGTTATTTTTCTCTTTCGCTGCAATTCCTGCAGCCAAACCGGCAGGACCTGCCCCTACTATAATTAGATCATATTTCTTTTTCATATTAATTCGCCATAATCAATACCCATTTCGGTGAGCACTTCTTCTATTAACTTGATATATTCTCTTCCTAATCTTCTTAGAATCCATTTGTATATTCGTTCGGAGATGGACTTGAAAAACTGGGCAAATGAAAGAAGACGTCGATCAAAAATGTATAATTTCCGTTTTTTAATTCCTTTGATATATTTCCTAGCAGCTTGATCAGCGGTTATACCGTCCTCGTTATATTTTTCCCAAAATATCTCTTTAAATTGTACTAATTTTTTATTAATCTCTTGTTGAGTCTCCCCTAATTTTAAATTAGGTGGAATTACAATATTTGATCGCTCAATTATATCCGTTTTCACGTGGGATGGACAAATTACAGAGACATCGATACCCCGCTGATTCAGTTCGCTATATAACGCTTCCGAAATCCCAACAACTCCAAACTTTGAAGCCACATATTGAATATGAAATGGTAAACCTACCACTCCAGCGCCTGATGCCGTATTTACAATATACCCCTCTCCTCTTTCAAGCATCTTAGGCAGAAATACTTTAATCGAATATATAATACTCCATAAATTCACGTCAATGACTCGTTTCCATTCCTCTAAGCTTAATGTTTCGATAAAACCTCCGCCTGCGATGCCCGCATTATTAATTAAAATATCAAGCTCCCCGAATTTAGAATAAAAATTATCCACCAATTTTTCAAAATCTTCATATTTAGAAACATCACATCTCCCTGTGAAAACTTTTACACCATATTCTCCAAGTTCATCCTTTACTTTTTCTAATTTTGCCATATTAATATCTGCTAGAAAAAGATTCACTCCTTCTTTTGCTAATTCGAATGCTAATGATCGTCCAATTCCAGCAGCAGCTCCTGTAAGAAGACAGTTTTTATTCTTTAAATCTTTCATTCGCTCTCCACAGATTTCTATGAATTAATATATGATAATCCATCTCTATATTCATCATTAATAAATTATCGAGGTGTTCAACTTGACTGATTCCCAATTATTTAAGATAGGCTCGAGTATTCTCCTTATAGTTAATGTGGTGTTAATACTTTTTGGGTGTATTTATGCTATACGTGCTGAACTTATGCCTTACCATATCGAATTTATTGGCGCATCAACTTATGATACTATTGCAAATAACTATCCCAACGTTTTAATCCTTTCACAATTGATGATTATGCTCGTTGGGTTTCTATTTTTAAGCATCGGGACTGTATATACTTTTATTTGGTATTATAGTTTTCGAAAAGGGGAAAAGTGGGCTTGGCTGGCTATTTTAGTTTCTGGCGCTCTTATTCTTATTCCATTGATGTACGTCATCCTTATAGTTGCTGGATTTGGTTTTCCATTTCCAGTAGGGTGCGTCAGTCTGATCCTTTGGGTAGTAGCTATGGCATTTACTGCAAAAGAAGCACTTGGAACAGAATAAGAGACTTTCTTTAATTTCTTTCTTTTTTAACTATTTTTTTTGCTTCTGCTTTCCATTTTTCGATACTTTTTTTCCCAATTCCTTTGAAGGAGCTTGCAAGTTCCTCACTATTGCAACCCAATAAGTCGCGTAGAGATTTTATTCCTGCTTTTTTAAGTTCCCAGTATTTTGCTATACCAATTCCAGGAAGATCTTTAAGTGTTAAGGGCGTTTGGAATAAACCGTGGAATCGGCTCAATTCCTCTGGCGTAAAATAGAGGTTATAAATGAGTTGATCTAGCGATTCTTCGCTCTTTGGATTAACACCCTTCATTAAATTGTCCACTAGATCAGAGATTTCCTTTTGTTTATCTTGGGGAATTTCAGGAGGGATGGGTAACTCTAGGAGAAACGCTTTTTGGACTCTAGAAAACAATTTCTTGTAGGAAAAAAGTGTCTGATAATAGAAGTTCATGAACTCGGAATTTAAAATTGCTAAAATTAACCGCAAATCATATTTATTCTTTGCATTTGTTTTCAACCAAAGCATCTGAACGGAATCCATGGTAAAAAAATAATCTAATTTATTTTCAGATTCCACATCTAGTGCAGCAACCAGTTTATTACTGACTCGTTTTAAAACAATCTTTGGTTGCACGAACCATTCTTTAGTTTTGAAGTGAATATGTTTATAGTCTGCATTCTGAGGGGCATAATCAATAAATTTATGAGGGAATAGAGGGGCATCCCAATTGATCCTGTAATTTTCAATATTAGAACCGGCAATTAATTTCCGAATTGTCTGTTTTCCATTGCGATATGAATCCAATGCTGCAGATTTCTTTAAATTTTCAATGCCCCGTTGAATTTCAACTACATCTTTAAACTTAATTAATTTTCCAATTTGCAATTTCTTGAAGACATTCTGAAAGACAGCGATGTTCTCTTCTGTCATTCGAATTGCAAAGTTCCTTTGAGGGGTTTCTTGAAATATGGCTTGAGGAATGAACCGTGGGTGCTCATCAAACCTTTCATAGTTCTTTTGTTTGTCGGTCTCGATTAGTTCCAGGGTTGAGGTACTAATCACTTCAACTTTATTTTCTGCTCGGATTTTCTTCTCATTACACCTTTGCAGGACGATTATGATGTTTGAAATACCCTTTTCTTCAAATACCTGTCCATCAATTAATATTAGTTTCTTAATACAACACGTTTCAAGAATGACTTTGCGTAGATTTTCAGTCGTATTCCCTGAAATCAGTATATCTGGAACAATAAAGGCTAAATACCCCTGATTTCGTAATAATTGGACACCTCGTTCAATAAAGAGATAAAAAATATTGGGATCCTGATTCTCCTTTGGCCATGATTTGTAATTTGTTTGATACTTCTTTATCAAATTCATAGGATGAAAGGTTGTATGGAACTGCTTTCCCCTCAATGCACTTCGTTCTTCTTGAGAAATAAGAAAATAAGGGGGATTTCCTATGACTACGTCAAAGTAATTCGATGGGATTTTCCGATTTGTAATTTCTCTTGTTTTTTTTGGACTTTTTGTAATAAATTCCCATACATTTAGTGGTTTTAGGAGTTTTTGATCAGGTTCCTCCGTCTCGAGAATATTCGATTGCATTACGAATAAACCATCAACAGGGGTTGTATTTTTTTTAAGATATAGAGTGAATGCAGTGAATTGAACCGCTAATGGCTCAATATCCACGCCAAACAGGACTCGTGTCAATAAAGTTCTATGGATATTTTGTTGCTCCCAATCACTTTCTCTCATTTTTTTCTTCAAAAAATCATAAGTTTCTAGTAAAAACCGTCCTAATCCGCAAGCAGGGTCTAAGATTTTCAGGTTAAATGAAGATTCAATATTTTTTAATTCAGTAAGGAGATTGATCTGATGGATCATGAAGCGTATAATGTATTTAGGCGTGAACACTTGCCCTAATCTCTTTCTTTCTTGTTCGTTAAGCTGTTCTAAGTATATTTTCTCTAGGTTTTCACCACTTATTTGTTCGTAATCACCGTTTGCAAATAGGTTAAATACTTTCTCCAAGAAAAAATCCCCATTAATATAAAAAATCAGGGAAAATTCATTCTTTTATCCTTCGTAACTCGATCTTAACTTCATTCATTTTATCCATGCACATTAATTCCACTACATCTGGATCTTCAACCCATTTTTCGGGAAATCCTCCACCAAATTGGAGCATGATAATATATGGAAAAATATCATGATAAAAGAATCCACATAATCCGCCACTACTATGTCCACTAATTTCTAGTTTATCACCCTTTTTATGACCAGCGTTACAATTACCTTTTACACTCTTGATCGTTCCAATGATACGATCTCCAATCTTTGGTTTTTCTGGCATTATTCATTACCTCATTTTTATTTCATAGCTTTAGGTGGACTTTATTAAAAAAATACTTATGTTCGAATGTAATAACATTGTGAATAAGCAAATTTGATTATCAATACTGGTTTTGGTGATGTAATTTTGGCTTATGATGTCATTGTGGTTGGCGCAGGACCAGGTGGGAGTGCCTATGCGAAAATTGCAGCCGAAGAAGGCTTAAATGTTCTATTAATTGAGCGTGGCAGATATCCTGGTGAGAAAAATACAAGTGGTTCAACTATATGGGGAAATGTGGCTCGTGAGATTATACCTGACTTCCCAGCCGATGCCCCCATCGAACGTGTAGTTGATGGATATCGGATGTTCTGGGTTCCGGAACCAGGTCCAGATTGGAGTGAATTTTCAGGGGCTGCACGTGATAAATCTTTTGTAGATCCACTCGATGTATATCGGAATGAGTTCGATCAGTGGTGGGCTGATCAGGCGGTGCAGGCAGGTGCCGAATTAAAAACCTCGACGAAAGTTGTCAACGTGCTCCGAGAGGACACAAAAATCATTGGAGTCCTTACTGAGAAGGGTGAGAAGATTGAGGGGCAAATTACTATTGGTGCTGATGGTGTAAATTCAATAATTGCGCGTATGAGTGGATTACGGGCTAAATGGCCAGCAACTGAGAATGCATTATGTATTAAATACGATTGGGTAATGGATGAAAAAACAATTACTGATCGGTGGGGATCTGGCATGGAGGATGGCGTTCTTATTGAAGTCTATTGGGGCGCTACAATTGGAGGTAATGCCGGATATTTCTGGATCTTTCCTAATCGAAACTCTGTCAGCCTCGGGCTTGGATCATTAATGAGTGATTATGTGAAATATGGCTATAATACTCATTGGTATATGGCGAACGCGATAAATCACCCCTTGGTCAAACCGAAACTCAAAGGTGGCAAGATCCGTGAAATTCATGCTCATGCGATTCCTTTAACAGATCCTCTTATGGGTTATATGAATTATACATATGGTGATGGAGTAATGGTGGTTGGGGACGCTGCGGGGATGGTTTGTGCGATTGACGGCGCAGGCTGGTATGGAGCTGTGAAGGCTGGTAAACTGGCAGCCAAAATCTCGGTAAAAGCAATAGAAACTGGGGATACCTCTGCTGATACTCTTGCTAGATATCAGAAGAAATGGTCCGAAGGTGACATTGGAAAAACTCTTAGAATTGGAAAAGACCTAGAGATCTGGCTTACACATGATGTCGGAATTAATGAATTAGCAAAAATGGTGACAGCCTTTAACTCACGTGCGATGTCGCATCCCTTTGATTTTTCGGTAATCCAACAGACCATTCCTAACTTGGATAAAATTATGGGTATACTCCGACCTGCTCGGTTTGGAATTCTCCCATTCTTGGAATTATTTGGATCGCTTGTTGGAGGTAGATAAGATGACAGAAAGATCTAAAGAAGAATATTATGGTGAAAAGCTACGGGAGAAAATTAAAGATTATTTCGAGATGGTGTCGCCTAAAACGGAGTTTATCAAGATAAATCCTGATAAGTGTAGCGGTTGTCGAATTTGTTATGAACAATGCCCTGGTGGTTGCTTTGAAATG
The DNA here is from genome assembly GCA_013375405.1 of Candidatus Helarchaeota archaeon. The sequence continues at coordinate 14,145 of JABXJU010000017.1, read as the reverse complement.
GAAAACGATAAAGCTATTTTTAAATTTCCAGAATTTTGCTTTGAATGCGGCGCTTGTTTTCATATCTGTCCAAGCGAAGCCATCAATTGGGACTACCCTGAAGGCGGTACTGGCATCGTAATGCGCTTCTCTTAATTCTCTATCTTTACTTTTTCTCTTTTTAAGGAATTTACACCATGAAAACGTAACTTTGAATTCATGGCTTATTTCTGATCTATTTACCCTGTTACTAGCGCCGCAATGTAAGCCCAACAAATTAGGTATAATACAATAATCACTATCCCTACAGTCAAACCTATGTACCCTAGTATTGATTGGTTTAATTGAAGACTCCTTGCTGATGCATAAATGGCTGCAAAAGCAAAAAAGATCGCAAAAACGATATGAAAGGCTCCGACACCAATTGCATAACCGGGGTTTGAAAAACTTGGATCATAAGGCAGGAGAAAGAATAGTGATATAGTAAGGATGATAGACATTATACCTAAACTTACACTTATTATTGCATAAGATCTACCTTTTTCCATTTTAGTTGCTAATTCAAAAATGCATAAAAATGTTAATGCGGCTCCTATGAAAAATAACATACCTACTATTGTAGTTTGCATTGTTTTCCACCTCTTTACTGTTGTTTTCGAATTAATTCTTTGCTTATTATTTAATTAATTAATAATTAATACTAAATATATGCAAATGTATACGATGATAATTAGATTTTAGAGAAAATGTTAAAGATTAAATGACTTTTTTAGAAGATCGAAATCTAATTTGCCCGCTTGGTAATTTTTCCCAGTATTAATGTCATTTATAATCATTACGGCAGGTGCAAAGAGGAGTGGATCGATATTATAAAAATCTTTCCCAGCATCTTTGAAAGTCTGGAAGAATGTTTTTCCATAATCTCTTGAAGTGCTCGATGGGACTTTCTGAATTAATTCTTCTAGATTATCATCTTCAGTACTTTTGATATTGAGCATCACAGAGCCCGTTGCGATGATGGCATCATTTGTCATACCCATCGCTTTCAGATCTGATTTTGCAATAGGCGCAATTGGAGTAGTTCCAAAGCCATATACTATCTTTTTCGGATCAAATTTAAGTTCATGAAGCTTATGAATGCCCGTTTCAACGATTCGAGCTGCAATCTGAACCCCTCCTGCCATACTAGCGGTAGGTGCCACTAAAGCATAAGCATTTTCTGGTTTTACTCCTGATTTTTCAGCAAACCAATTCATAACTTCTTCATTAGGAAGCTGTCTCGATTCTAATACAGCAATGGAAATATCTACATCGTCTTTATATTCTAATTCAGCGAAGAGGTCTTTCTCCTTCAAAGCTTTTGCTCTACAAGGTCCACTTGCCATTGCAAAATAATCCATACCTTTTGGTTTAATGCGCCAACCTGCAAATTGGGATCCCATGCAGGCAATAGTTGGGTGATCTGTTGCAACAGTGAGTGCCGGAAGCAAATATTCCCCATTAACATTGACGGAATCCCATGTAATTGTTGCAAGTCCACCAAGACAGACTTCACTCATCTTCAAACCAGCCTCAAATCCACCTGGCACATTTACGCCCATATCGATAATGGTTGATCCATTCTTTAATTGGGTAATCTCAACATGTAAACGTTCTTTATTATCCATAATTTCTTTAATTATCTTTAACGCTTCTTTATTTACACTAATTTGGCTCAAAATATCTCACCCAAGACTTTTTTTTAAACAATATAACCTTTAATTTTAAAAATGTCACTATTAAAGTAATTGATTTATTAATTCTACAATATCCACCACTTTCAAGTTTCCAATATTTGCACTTTTTTTTAGTTGATATTTACAAAGCGGACAAGCAGAAGTCAGATATTCTGCTCCTGTTTGGAGTGCTTCATCAACACGAAGGAGTCCGACATCTTGAGAGAGATCTGGAAAATTTACACGGACTCCACCGCCAGCTCCACAGCAGAAACCCTCTTCACGGGAGTGATCCATTTCCATTAGTGAAGAAATTTGGCTGAGTATTTCCCTGGGTTCATCATAGATGCCCATTCCACGACCGAGATGGCAAGGGTCGTGATAAGTGATTGTAGAATTAAGTTCTTTCAGTTGCATACCATTAAAGTTATCCTTAATCACCTCAATAATATGTTGGACATTAAAATCGAAATCTGGCACGTGTTGTGGGTAATAGGTTTTAATAGTCCTATAACAAGCACTGCAAGGGGTGATGATACGTGTGATTCCGCGAGTTTTCCATTCATTGACATTATGAATCATCGTTTCACTCGCTGTCTTCAAGAACCCCGTGCTAATAGCAGGACTCCCACAGCACCATTCATCTTCCATAATTGCAAATTTAATATTTAATTTCTTGAGCAACTCAATTGACGATCTTGCAATTTCTATTTCACGATACGAGCTCATGCATCCAAGAAATAGCATAGTATCCGTATCTTTTTCTCTTTTAATTAAATCATTAAATGAATTGGTTCTGTTTTGATGATCTTCTATAAGGGGATTGTGATGTTGTGCAACGCTCTCCCCAATTTTTGAATATTTTGAAACATCAATTCCAGAATCCACGATTGAAGCTCTCGCTAACTTCATCAAATCTTCTTCATCAACCTTTGGGAGGCAAAAGGTATTACAAAGATTACAGGTAAGACATGAGAATATACTGTCTAATGCCCCTTCATCATAGGATCTTATTCCCTTCTCATTTAAAATAACATTTAAGGAGCGAATATACGGTGTGAAACTCTCTGAGGCAGAGGCAATACCGGTGGGGCAGTTATCACGACACATTTTCATACAAGTGCTACACATCTCCAACCGGAGTCGAACTTTACGTGAGAACCCCTTTTTTTGAGACATTTAGCCCACCCTTATAGTCCTAATTTTCCTGGATTCATTATATCATTGGGATCCAGTAATTTTTTAATCCCCTTAAGTAATTCAAAGGTACCAGTGCCTAGTTCCTGTTCCATGAAATCGCCCCTAAATATCCCAATTCCATGATGATGGCTGATTGACCCCCCATTCTCAATACAAGCTTTTAATCCGTTCTGCCATGCTTCCTTGTATAATTTCGAGGCCCGCTGGTCTTGAGCAGTATCCTTTTCTAGCATAACGAAAATCAAGTACATACTCCCACCCTCCAAATAGAAATGGGACCAATGGGCCATGACATTGATTCTTTTACTTTGCATTGCTTCTTTCATCTTGTTAAAAAGGTTTTCAAGATTATCAAAGGTCGTTACCACATCAATAGTATCTGCTAAGACATTCAGTTTAACATAATCTGGATTCGGATAGTACATATTCAATCGATTTTTAAACCAAATTTTCCCCCCCTCATCACCCATATCCTTAGCTCCTTCTTTTAAACAAATATCAGCGCAAATCTTCTTCTGGTAATTAATAAATTCCTTTGTTTCGTTGTAACCATCAAAAGATAATGTTAAATAACTCTGATCTTTTCCAATGTCTTCGATATGATATACCATCCGAGCTTCAACAGATTCATAAAGTCGGATGATTGAAGGCCTGATTCCCAAATTCATTATCTTTTTTACCGCATTGAAACCGGCTGTTAGAGTGGGAAATAGAAATCCAGCAAATTCTCTAATATCTGGGTTTCTTTTGATACTTAGACAGATATCAGTAATGATCCCAAAGGTTCCTTCTGAACCTATAAATAATTCATTAAAGTTTGGGCCAGTTGCTTTTCTAGGGACACGGGACTGATTTGTATGGATAATTTGACCATTTGGAAGCACAACTTCCATATCTAAAACCATGTCTTCAATACTTCCATATAAGGAAGATAACGCACCTGACGATCTGTTAGCTACAAAACCTCCAATTGAACTAGTTGTTAATGAACTCGGCAGATGCCCCAGCGTATAGCCCTTCTTATTTAAATAATCCTCTAAATGTTGTCCAATAACCCCTGCCTGACACAACACATAGTTGGACTCCTCATGGATTTCAATTCTTCTTAATCTTTTTAAATCAATCACTATTCCACCTGTTAATGGAACTATTCCGCCATTGACGCCTGCCCCTCCGCCATAAGGTATCACCGGAATTTTTTTCTCATTCGCAATCTTCAAAATACGTGAAATTTGTTCTACAGATTCCACCCAGACAATATAATCAGGAAAAGGCTGCTCTAAGATAGATGGTAATCGGTATTGCATTAATTTTAGCGGAAATGCATCTCGCCCATAGGCAATCTTATCTGCCTCTTTTGTTGAGATATTTTTTTCGCCAACTATTGATTCTAATTGTGTATATATATCCAATTTGCACCCATCCATTTTTTTTAATTTCATAATATTTTGAGATAATATCCGAAATAAATCAGTTTAATAATTTAGAGAATTTAAAATACTCTGTCAGTTACATCCTTAACATAAATCGGATTATTTTAATTTTTTTATTCAATTAGAAACCTAGTAAATCACGGAACACACGATCTTTGCAAATAACTTGCCCTGAATAAAATCCCTTAGCGCATTTTTCCTTCATTTCTTTAATATATTGCTTGTACCCTTTCCTAATAATTTTCTTTAAATTTTCAACATTCCAGTGCGAATATCTTTGAGTAATCAGTTTAAAATATGTAATATTATCCGTAATCATGGAGGGAATTTGTTTTTCATTAATCGTTTTACACATACTATGATTTTGAATATCAGGACATTCTGCACATGTAAGATAACCTTTTGTTTCACAGCACAGTACAACCGGACAAATTTTGGCGGCTCCTGCGCCCGTTCCGCACCCAGTACAATTTGGCGCACTCACAAACTTTCTAAGAACCTTTTGAAACGCTTTAATATCAATATCCCCTTCCAGAGCGATTTTACTCTCAGCTATTATTTTTAAGAATCGCTTAAATTTTTCATATTCTTTAATATTTACACCTAAATTCAAAAATCCAACCACATCATCATAATTAACTTGATCCATAATTTCTAATAAATTTTTAGCAGCATCTTTAATCTTTCCTTCATCGAGACCTAAATTATCAAAAATATCTTTTGCAAACCCTTTTGCTTTTCCTAAATAAGCATCACAAGCAGGACAGAATACGCCACATTTCCCTAAGATAGCCTTTTCAGCGGCGGTGAGTTGATCCTTCCCTAACGTCATTAAATAAATATATTTTTTTTGAATTAAAGTATTTTATGAATAAAATTAGGAACAAAACATGAAGGTAAAAGAGATGAAAGAATTAAAATTGAAGACTTTAGCTTACAAAAAAATTCCATATCTGGGTAAAATTCCTCAAGTTCACTCAATTTTTGTTGCCCCGAATTGTTTTCTTATTGGGAATGTCATTTTATGGATACCATGAATCGTATAAAGAGATTGCATCTACCTCCTGAAGAACTACAATTTCAAACTACAACTTCAACATTTTTCCCCTTTAATAGTGGCAATAAGAACTCTTAAAAAAATATTAAAAATTGTATTTATAATTGTTCCATTATAAAATAAAACTAAATTTTATCTACGATAAAGTTACAAAACGTAACTTTACTTTGTGAATACGCACAAAATTTAAATATGTGCCTATGCACAAATTAACTAGGTAAAAAAATGATTAGAAGTTGGTAAAATGAGACATCGTAGAGGTCATAAAAGGATTAATTCTCAGAGGCAATCAGGTCCAACTCGAAATTTTAGAGCGGAAAATAGACATACACCTCAGAGATTCTGGAATTATACATATATTGGACGCTGCAAGTGTGGCTATGGACCAAATGCATATTATAAGGATCGAAACGGAAAAATACTTCAATTAAATCAATTAATGCAAACTCCAATCGCAAATCAAAGATTTGAAAAGAATAATTCAGTTCTAACAAGCCCAAAAAAAGTACCTTCCTCAAAGATAGAGATGTATCGGATCTGTAACAAATGTGGGGCAAGGGTAGGAGATGATACCTATTTTTGCACAGAATGTGGGAATGCGCTCGGAGAACCCTCTCTTTTATCAAAAAGAACCCAGATAGAAGTGCTAAAAAATCAAATTAAAGATTTAAAGAATCAAATAAAAAACCTCAAGAGAGCCAGTTTATGAATTTTGGAAGGAGATGAAGAAATCTTTGAAAGGAAATGAGATTATTGCAGTCAGTTCTCAATCGTTAGATGGATTAACCACATCGGTTGATCCTAGATTTGGACGATGCCGCGCTTTCACTATTGTGAAAGTGGAGAATGGAAAAATTGTAGATGCTCAAGTGCTTGAAAATGCTAGCATGATGGCAAGCGGGGGCGCAGGAGTTCAGGCAGCCCAGCTCGTTGGAAATACTGGTGCTAAAATTGTACTTACTGGAAATGTGGGTCCAAATGCTAGCCAAGCCCTCCAGGGATTAGGTATTGCTGTATATATTGGCGCGTCTGGAATTGTAGAATCTGCTATTAATGCATATCTTAATGGAACACTTCAACAAGCCGCTTCAGCCACTGTACCATCCCATTTCGGCATGGGACGTGGGGGTGGTGGTGGCATGGGTCGAGGTGGCGGCAGAGGAATGGGGCGTGGGGACGGTGGCAGAGGCAGATGGTAATTTCCAAATTTTTTTATTTTTTTTAGATAAAAAAATTGATTTGATTAGATGAATATCCCGAAAAATATGCCTCCCACAATTGCAGTAACTGGTGGGAAAGGTGGAACCGGCAAAATAACTGTTGCAATTAATTTAGCCTATATGTTTAGTAAATATGAATACAAAGTTTTGTTCCTCGATTGTGATGTCGATGCTCCAAATGCTGCAATTTTAATGAGTGTTGATTTAAAAGAGGTTCAAAACACGGAATCTTTCCTTCCTAAGTTTAACGATAATTGCATTGGATGCGGAGATTGCCAAAAAGTCTGTCAGCCCAATGCACTGTTAAATATTCCTGAGAAGGAACCACTTTTGTTTCCGGAAATGTGTATGGGGTGTGAGGCGTGTAAGATTATTTGTAAATATACCGCTATTGAACCAGATGTGAAGGTTATTGGGAAAATTCATGTAGGAATGAAATATGGTATTGATTTAGTTGTAGGCGACTTGAAATAGGAGAGCCAAAATCGGCAGAAGTGGTCCGTGCAGTTAAAAAGTATGCGGCTACGCAATTACAGAAGAGAAAATATGATATAGTTATAATTGATACCGCACCTGGTGCCCATTGTGACATTATTCACGCTTTAGAAGGTGCAAATGTGGTAGTATCTGTAACTGAGCCCACACCTTTTGGAATTCATGATTTAAAACGAATATTAGAATTGATTACCTTCCTTTCCTCCAAACCTACCTCTAATAATATAATTATTAATCGGTCGGATTTAACATCTCAAAAACTACCCTTTGATAAAATTGCTAAAGACTATGATTCCTCTATTCTTGGCAAAATCCCCATGAGCCGTGAGGTTCAATTAAGTTATGCGGAAGGTATTCCAGTTATTAAAAAATTTCCAAGAGCCGAGATCACTATACAATTTGAGAATATTTTCAAAAAATTGGAGGGGGCTATATCGTGAAAAAGATAACGATTGTTAGTGGTAAAGGTGGGGTAGGCAAAACAACCCTTACTGCTGCTCTTGCATGTCTGTACGCTCAGGATAAGTTTAAAATCGTTCTTACGGATTGTGATGTGGATGCCCCTAATTTAGCAATTACCCTGCAAAACCAGGAAATAGAACGGAAAGATATATATTCAGCAAATGTCGCAATCGTGGATAAAATTCAATGTATTGGCTGCCAGAAATGTATGGAGCACTGTAAGTTCAATGCAATTAAATGGGATAATGAAAATGAGCATCCTGTAATTAATGAATTCGAATGTGAAGGTTGTGGCGTATGCACACTCGTATGTCCTGAGGAATGTGTGCAATTAACTCCAGTAAAAACTGGAAAACTTATTCTTTCGAAATCAAAAAACGGATTTCCAATTGTTTCAGGGGAATTAGTAATTGGCCGTGGCAATAGTGGTAAAATTGTTGCAGAGGCCAAGATGACTGCCTTGAAGCTCGCAGAACAAAATAAATGTGATATAATCTTAAGTGATGGTCCTCCAGGAATTGGGTGTCCAGTCATTGCTAGTCTTTCAGATTCTGATTTTATAATTATTATAACGGAACCCATGCCCGCAGCAATCCATGATCTGAAGCGGGTTCTCTCTTTAGCATGGCATTTCACTCAAGAAATTGGCTTGGTAATCAATAAATATGATTTGTATCCTCCATTGATTCCAGAAATCGAAGCTTTTGCCAACGAAAATAATATTCTAATTTTAGGAAAAATTCCTATTGATGATAAAATACCAGAAGCATTAGTTCATACTATTCCTATTATTGAATATGCTCCTAATGCACCTGCTACTAACGCAATTACGGAGTTATATAAAAATTTAATAACAACCGTAGGATTAGAAAAAATATCATATAATAGGTGAAATAATATGCCCCGAGGATATCGATGGTGTAGAGGTCGTGGAAAAGGCGGAAGAGGACGTCCTTGTTTTTACCGAAAATTATCGAAACTTCCAAAATCTAGAGGGTTAATTCCTGTTGACCGCATGGGCATTCCTTCTCAAGAGAGGGCTTCAAAAGAAGCTACCTTTACTCCACCAATCTATATATATTTGGATGAATTAGAAGCAATGCGACTAGTAGATGGTGAAAATTTAACTCAAGATGAAGCTGGCGCGCAAATGGGGATTTCGCGTGGCTCCATCTGGCGGCTTCTTCAATCTGGTCGAAAGAAACTCATTACCGCTATTTTTGAAAAACTTGAAATTCGTATTCCCTTCGAAGCTTTAGAAAAGATTGATGAAACTTAATCAATCAACATTTGATGAAATCACGGATGTCAGAAAGACATATAAAAGTGAAAAAGGTATCCGCAGAACGAAACTTAAAATTATTCGCATTTGCCTCATTCATTCGCATGTTAGGTGTAAGTGCAATCGATCTTATCCTTGTGATTTATGCGATCAATTTAGGTGCCGATGCTATTTTAAGTGGGATTGCCGTTGGGGCGTTTTCAATTACACAGGTTCTCTTTCAGATTCCTGTAGCAAAACTGAGTGATAAAATTGGGCGTAAACATACTTTATTAATTGGAATGTCAGTCTTTGCTACAGGAACGCTCCTTTGCGGATTAGCTCAAAATATTTATCATCTCATCGTTTTCCGATTAGTACAAGGAAGCGGCGCTTACATTAGTGTAATTCAAACTTTTATTGGCGATTTATTCTCATCCGAAAAACGAGGAAGAGCAATGAGTTATTATCAATCTGGCGTTACCTTAGGCTATGCTGTAGGATTACCATTAGGAGGTTTTTTCGCGAGTCTGTTTTTAAATTTACCTTTTTTCGTGAATTTTGGGTTCATTTTGACTAGTATAATATTAATTTACATTTTTGTTGATGATTCTCAAACCTTTAATAATAACATGAATACTGAAAAGAACCAGAAAATAAATTATCGAAAGAAATTTTTAAGAAATCGATTGTTTTTATTAATAATCTTCACAGATTGTCTTTTAGTGTTTGTATTTTCAAGTCTACTAGTCTTTAGTGCCCCATTTGCACATTCTTTTGGACTTGATACATTTGAATTTAGTATTGTGATGGTGGGGTTTGTTCTAATGATGACCCTTGGATTCTATTTAGGAGGTAGATATAGCGATCGAGTTAGTCGAAGTAACACCATCTTCTTTGGGCTATTAATAGCAGGTTGCTTTTTACTGACACTATCTATTATTAATACACCAATTGAGCTTGTTTTAATTGGTGCGGGTGTATTTCTTGGAATTGGAATTGTATGGCCAACAATACCAGCTTTGGTACTGGATTCTATTCCTGAATCCTGTCGAGCAACAGGTATCTCTATATATAATGTTTTTAGATATTCTTCTAATGCATTGGGACCTATTATAATAGGATATATAATTGGAATTTTCAGCTTAAGTCCTGATGACCTTGGACAAGGTATTAGGGTTTCTTACCTAATCTCAGGCATAATTTACTTTCTGGCTTGCCTTGTAGTGTTCTTTTTTTTACGTAAATATGAAAGAGGAAGAAAAATCGCCTGTAATTCTAATGAATCATAAAATTCAACGGTTCATGAAGAAATATCATCCGATTTAATGAGTGAAATGAGCCAACTTAAGGATATAACCTTAGATAAAATCAAAGAGAAATAATTAATTAATTTTCATTTCTTTCCCAGCTTTACATCCGCTGAAATAAAAAAAGCCTTATTTTCGTAGATTATTCGTTTTATCAGCCCGGCTTGCTCTAATTCTGAGATAATTTCAGATGGATTTTCAATTTCTTTTTGTCGCAAGAGATCTATTAATTGTTCGAAACGCATCGGATGCCGTTTTATAATTTGTAGAATTTCATCTTTTAAACGTGAAACATTTTTACTGAGGACTTGAAATTCACCTGTTTCTGGGAGAAATATTTCAACCACATTAGTGAGTATTTCTCTAACTCGAGATAAACTTTCTTGGGATGGTATTTTCACCCACTTTTCTGCAGGAGGCCTTATTGGAACATTGACATAGACTCTATCGGGGCTTATTTTCTTAAGATGTTTATGAATTTGTTGAAGCTCGTCGAATGTATCATTAAGTCCTTTGACTGCCATATATTCCATCCAGATTTGTCCTGAAAATATGCTTCTAAATTTAATCATTCCATCAATCATAGTCTTAAATTGAATACTGGGATGGGGGCGATTAACTTTTTTAAAAGTTTCTGAAAATCCAGCATCTAACGAAGGTAAAATCACATCAGGAATGCAAAGTTCCTCTCGCACATCTTCCGAATAGAGGTGGGCTCCATTTGTTATCACAGCAACTGGAATCGAAAATTCCGCCTTTACTTGTTTTAGAAGCCATCCCAAACTTCGACAAAGAGTAGGTTCTCCATCACCTACAAAAGTCACATAATCGATATTTTCTATTCCTATAAGAATAATCCTTTCCTGTATTTCTTGTAAGATATCTTCTCGTGGGAAAAAATCTTTTCGCTCGTTGATAAATGTTGTCGTTCGTCCTAATTGACAATAAACGCAGGAGAAATTACAAGTTTTAGGGGGGATAGTATCAACTCCTAAAGATCGTCCTAATCGACGAGATGGCACAGGACCATACACAAATTTCATGGAAATTCACCCTTTAATATAATATCGCCAACTTTTACTCCAAGATCTTTGGCTACAACAGGACATTTTGCTAATAACAAGAAAAAAATATTCTTTTGATCGCTTAAGGCTTCATAATTTCCTTGTCCTTTACTAATAACCATATCACTCTCTTCAATGACTTTCAGAAATTCTTTATCATGCCGTTCTAATCCAGTACCTGGTATTCCAATTCCTATTTTAATAAATTCAAGACCAGAAATTTGATTTAATCCCACAAATATCGCATCTTCAATCGTTGCATCGTTGATAATAGGCGCTCCTTTGACTGCAAACTGAATTCGCTTTATTTTATATTTGTTTAAAATTGTTTCAAGCAAGAGTCTATATAATACGATTTCGCCCGTATTATCCCCTAGATAGGTTAGAGTTTGGGATTTTGATAAAACTTGAACGAATTTTGAAAAGTCATTAATTATAAAAGGAGTTTTAAGTACCTTTGAAATAGTTTCTTTAAGATTGAAATTTGCCATTGCTCCAAAATCAATGATATTACCTGCAATGGCGATTTGAATGGCTGTATATAAAGGCTTTTCAGATTTAGTTACTAGTTTCTTCATGGAAGGATATAATTCTAACGCATTATCATTACTTTCCTTCTTTACTTTTAAATATGGGTCCCGTTCTGCGGTTTCATCCCGGACTATTTTATGGACAATTCGCGCAATTTGTGGTGGCGTTTGTTTCCAATCAATCTGTTGTAATGCCGTTATAACTTTTCGTAGAACTCGTTCCTGTGTTTTCTCATCATCTGTTGTAAAACGAACTGCCTGTAGAGCTTGCCTTTGAAAACAGGGGATACAATCTAAATGTGTCCTCATAACCCACCACCTTATTTTCTCAAAAATTTACTCAAAATTTTTGTCTTAAATGTTGGAATATTATATAAAATTATTCTAAACCATACCACTTTGTCCCAGGACATCCCGTGCATTTATTTCCCCTGTGGCGTTCGCATTGTTCGCAACTAGCGTTGCATGGACTAATCTCGGCCTCACCTTTTATTGGAAGTTTAAAAGGGATGAATTGCGGTTTGAGAGGAATATCGATCATGAATACATCTGAGCGCCGTAACCCAGGTTCATTTCGCATCGAGCATACATTGATCACGCTTTGAAGTGTGTCTTGATTTTCAGCAGCTACGATTGAGATAACATTATAAGCTCCAGTCATGGTACCAAAGAAAACAAGCCTTGGGCATTTCGAATGTTTTTCTATCAAAATTTTTAACTGTTTATAACTATCGACTTCAACTAAAATTACCGCAAAAGATATTTCTAAGTTTGAGGAACTTAAATTTGCTGAAATATGAACTTGATTTTTCTCGAGGAGTTTCTTTAATCGCTTTTGTACGCTCACATGGGATAAATTCAGAATTCCCCCTAATCCCGTAAGGGTGTTGCGACCGTCTTCTTGTAAGAGGTTAATTAACTTTTTATTTTTAAAATCTAATTCGTTGATCTTCATTAATTAAATTGTAACTAATCAACTATAAAAATCTTCTAATTGTAATTTTTATATTGTTATTATATTCAATATCTAACTTTTTATATAGTTTGAGAAAAGAAATTGTTAAAATGATAGATTTTTAGCAAATTATTCACTATTTTGTGGCTATGCACAAAAATTTTAAAAATGAATATACCAAGGTCAACTTAATAAATTTGAATCGTAAACCGATCAAATAAAATATTAGCACATAAAATTAAACATGTAATTGAAAAAATAAATGATGAGGTGTAATTATGAAAGTTGGTATAGCGACAGAAGGAGATATGGTCTCTCAACATTTTGGTCGCTGTCAAGCGTATACCATTGTTGAATTTGAAGGGAATAAAGTCATTAATCAAGAAGTTATTCAATCTCCAGGTCACCAACCCGGGTTTTTACCTGGATGGCTTGCTAAATTTGACGTTAAATGGGTTGTATGTGGAGGTATGGGTCCAAGAGCTCAGGGACTATTCCAGGAACAGGGAATTACCACTATAGTGGGTGTAGTGGGTACCATTTCAGACATTATTAACAAAATTTGTGCTGGTACCCTTGAGGGTGGCGAAAATATTTGTGACCATTAATTCGACTTTTCTCCCTTTTTTCTTAAGCTAGAAAAAATCGATTTAAAATCAAATATTTGAGAGTTTTAAATGACTATAATTGTCCACTTACTCTCTAAATGCCAATGTAATTGTGAGTTTTGTTATGCTAAAGAGATACGCGGCTATATGGATTTAAATCTATTTGAGAATATCTGTAAATTATTCGCCCCACCCCATACCCGAATCATCTTAAGCGGTGGAGAACCACTCTTACGCCCTGATTTATCCGAATTAATTCGAATCGCAAAAAATTATGGGCTCGCCGTGAATATTAGTACTAGTGCAAGTGTTAGGAATGATGCAATTTTTGAAGCGGATGCTATTCAGATTAGTTTGGATTATTGCAGTGAAAAACAAGACAAAATTCGTGGGATTCAAGGATTATATCAAGCTTGTATACAGCTTGCATTAGAATGTATAGACCGAAAGATTCAGTGGTGGTTTCGTTCTAATATCTTAGAGGACAATTTCGGGGACATTGTATATCTTGGCACTTTTTTTCCCTTATGGATTAATCAATTAAAGTTTCGAGGAACGAAACCTAATCCAAACGTGCAAAGGATTCTCTCCCGATTATATGACTTGTTTTTAAATAGGGAAAATGTGATTATTGCAGACCCTCCTTTCTATTATTTAAGTGGGATGTATTATATGGTGAAAAATGGAAGTACTTGTAATGCAGGAGTAAGATACTTCAGTATTATACCGGATGGGACCATTAATCCCTGCCAATTTATTCCATACAATCTTGGAAGGATTCAGGATTTTGTGAATTATGAAGAATTATTTAATAAGGCACAAGAATGGCGGATGTCCTATCTATTAGGTGACGAAA
>JABXJU010000413.1 GCA_013375405.1 Candidatus Helarchaeota archaeon | reverse complement strand
TCCTGGTCCAAGTGAAAGAGGACGAGCAACTAAGTATATGGGTGTTTTACATCAAGAATATGCATTATACCCACATCGTACTGTCTTAGAGAATCTCACAGGAGCAATTGAATACGCCATTCCAGAAGAATTAAAGACAAATAAGGCTTATGAGGCACTGAAGGCAGTAAATTTTACAAATGCTGAAGTTGAAAATATTTTATATAAATTTCCTGATGAAGTCTCTGAAGGAGAACGACATCGGGTCGCAATAGCTCGAATTCTAATTAAAGAACCTCGGATTTGTTTCTTAGATGAGGGGACTGGAACTGCGGACCCCTTAACGAGGATGGAAATTGTGCGGTCAATTTTCAGCTCTCGAGATCAATTAGATCAAACTTATGTTATTATTAGCCATGATATCGATTTTGTTTTAGCTGCTTGTGATAGAGCAGCCCTCATGAAGGATGGAAAAATACTAAAAATAGGGAAGCCGCCAGAGGTTATTGATTATTTCAAAGAGATGGAATCTAAAAAATAAAATTAAAGAAGGAAATTTCTAATGCCAGAAAAGAATGATGAAGGTTATAAATATATTGAATTAGAAGGACAATGGTGGTTTGAAGAAGATTGGGTATTTCCACCAGAAGATCCAGAACAAGAACCGTCTGCCTATCAATTGCTTCATGACTTTATCATTAATAAAGTAGTCCCTTGTGCACGATGTGTTGAACTATCTTCACGATTTTTACCTCGTACGATTGTTATCGAGGCTGAGCACCCAAGACGTGGAAACGAGTATGCACGGATTATCCTATCACCTACTGACGTGCGGGAAGGCAGACCTGATGTAGAACCGGATCTTGTTATTCATATCAAATATTACGACTTAGTACGAGTACTTCGTGGTGATCTAGATATCATGGACCCACTTTTTCAAGGATTTGGGTGGCTTATTGGAAATATTGTAACAGGATATGATTTGAAAGATTTAATGGATGTTGCAAATGGGAGGGAATTAATGCCTCGAGCTAAAGCGTGGCCTATTGGGCATCCTTAAAAAAGGTGATAGAATGAAGAAAGATGTAGTAGATATTTATAATGATGAAAACGAATGTATTGCGAAAAATATTCCAGTGAAAGCCTTTTCACCATTGTATAATCCTTATATAGCAAAAATGATCCGATTTATGAAAAGGACAGCCTTCGTCTCGCTTGAACAGTTACATGATAACTATAATAAAGGTCGATACGGTGAAATGACTACATTGCGTAAAGATGAAATACAGCTCGAACAATATGTTAGAAAATGGAATATTTTAAAAGCAGCACCTGAAATTGCTGAAAAAATGTGTGAAATTATATCATTAAATGAAAACTTTAATGGAGGGGACGGTGGTGCAGATGTTAAAGTGCTTCCAGATGGGAAATTGCTAATGGTGAAATTGCCAGAACGACGAATTGATCTTGCTGCTTCAAGTGCTCCACTTTTCACGATTACAGGTGTCGCACTTGCTCAGGCGATTACTGAAATATTTGATGTTGATATTGATAAAGATCCGGATGGTTGTGCCTTAATAAAAACCGGAA
>JABXJU010000154.1 GCA_013375405.1 Candidatus Helarchaeota archaeon | reverse complement strand
ACGCTCTTCCGATCTTCTCTTTTGAAAATCAATCAGAAACAATAGAAACTCTGGAGAAATATATTACTGATAAAACAAAAATGATTATAGTAGATACTATTACAACTCAATATCGTCGTACGCTTTCTGAAAAAAGTGAAAAAAATATTCTATTAAACAAAGATCTTAATCGCCAACTAGCAATTCTCAAAGATTTAGCTATACAATTTAATTTAATTGTACTTATTACAAATCAAGTTCGTGGTGTTATGAAAGGAGGTAATAATGAGAATAGTATGGAGCCAGTAGCAGCAGCTATTTTAAATTATTGGTCAGATTATGAAATTCGATTGGATTTTCTACCCAATCGACAAATGAGTAAAAGAATTGCTACGATAACGAAACATACGGAAAAATCTAGTCATTTACCAATAGAATATCGCCTCACAGATGAGGGAATTCAAGAAATGAAATGAATATCATTTTTGTTTTAAAAAAAACCTTTTATAGATAAAAATTAATCATGGAAAAAGCAAAACCTTCGTTTCTTGTTGTGATTCATAATGGAAGATAGTCAATCGCAAAACTCAGTGAATCCTCGTGGTATCAAATTAGCTTATACTTTATGCATTATTTTTGGCATTGGACTAATTTTATTTCTAATACTTCCTCCTCTACTGATGGCCTGGACGTGGGATGATGTAACTTTAATTTTTTGCTTAAGTATAATATTTATAGCCCCTGCGTATGCTACAAATGCATCTATGGTTATTTTTGGACGCAATGGAACTCCAATTGATGGGGGAAGGAATTTTATAGATGGAAAGCGTATTTTTGGGAATGGAAAAACATGGCAAGGATTTGGGGGGGGTGTTGTTGTAGGAACTATTATAGGAATTGTTCTTGTCCTTATATCAATGTTCTTATTTTGGCCATTTGTGCAAACACAAATCGCTAAATATCCAACAATGGTTCTCGCAGACCCAATTTATTTAGAAGCATTTTTCAATCCACCCTTTCTTCTTGGATTACTTCGGGTATTTCTAACCTCTTTAGGGACACCGCTCGGTGATTTAATTGGCTCATTCATAAAACGCAGACTTAATTTAGAAAGAGGGGCGCCCGCTCCGATTATCGACCAACTTGATTTTTTACTGGGAGCAATCTTTTTAACCTATATTGTTTTTCCCCTGCGGTGGATGTATATCATTTTTGCGCTCCTTGTTACCCTCTTACTACACGTACTTGCAAATACATTAGCCTTTAAAGTGGGATATTCAAAAGAACCTTGGTAATTTCCCTTTTATTTAAATAAGTCTTGCAATCTGTTTTGTATGTAGTTTACCAATTATTTCAAGAGCTTTAACAACATACCTATAGCATTTTTTTTCCCAAATTTTATCCTTCAGATAATTTTCCATTCCATCCATAGTTAATAAATTGTATCCTCCCGTTAAAGTTTGACAATTGCAAGAAGCAAATTCTTTCTGGAATCTTATTAAGAATTTCCTTCCTTCAGTTGCAGCAGTCAATTGATGAAGCTTCTTTTTCCCATTTTTACCTATAATTAATCCTGTTATCATCAGTCCCGCATTTACTGCTCCACAAACACCAGCGATTGAAGCGAGTGGGGATGCCATATTGATAAGATTTAAATCTTCAACATCTATAATTTCAAGGAAACTTTTCATTGTTAAAGCTGCACAATTTTGCCAAGCAATTTTGCTTCCAATGTACTTTTCAGGTAGATCTCTCATCAATTCTTTTATTTTATTTTCAAATCGTGTTTCAACTTCTACTATTTCGATCAAAATGTATCATCCCTAGATTTTATAGAATTTCTTTATATGGTTTAAGAGGTTTACAGCTGCTATTATAACTTATTTAAATGGATTATACAAGTTGAGGCCCTTTCCTTTAATAACTATCAGCGTCATAGAGATGAAGGTAAAAAAAACTAAACCGATTCCTAGAGCAAATAGCATGTAGGAATATTTAGGCCTGTAGAAATGCTTTGTAGATTGATGTATGAAAAGAAATCCAATAAAACCTAAACATATTACAGCAAATGCAATGATCCCTTCCAACATAAACTGATCATGCAGACCAGAATAAAAGAAGACCGGTTTGGGGGGACCAGAACCAGTTGATTGATACCCTACTGCCATTTTTCCGAGTGTTTTACTCGTGATATCGTAAGCCCCCCCTGCAAGACTAAATCCAACAAGAAATAATGCAAGTAGAAACATAAGATTCCTACTTGGGATAGGAATCGTTCGGTTAATTCGGGGTGCAACGAACCGAATTTTTGGCTTCCGGAGAAATCTGGGCCAAGGTAAGTGAGCGTGCCAAAATTCTTTTTTTTCCAGTTGCCCTAGTTTATGACCTATTTTTTCAAATTTTGTTTTAATATCTGTTTTTTCAGGTACCTGTTTCCGTTTATAAGATTTACTTCTATTAGGTTTCCTGTTTTTTTTGGATTCCATTTTAACATCTGTTATTAATAATAGAATATTTGATATAGTTATTTAATAAGGAGATTTAATAATATTTTGGTACAAGGATTGAGTTAAGAAGAAGAAAACTCTTTCATAAAATTCACCTTAAAATAGGAAGATTACAATGGGTAAAGATCCAACGAAACGGAAAAATGTCAGTAAGCTTAAAAAGGATATGAAGGATTTAAAGAAAAAGAAGAAAAAGCTCATCCGTAAATATTAGCTTTCAAGTAATTTTAAAATGATAAACCTTTTATTTAATGATCTTTACAATATAGTAAATTTTGAGAGGGCTTGAAAGATGGCAGATGAACAACCCCCTGATATGGATCAGATTAAAAAGGAGCAAGAAATTATTCGTAAACTCCAAGAACAGAAGAAGAAAGAACGAGAAAAGATGTTTGCTGAAACTCAGAAAGATGCAACATCCAAAGATAAAGTGAAGGAACTCTTTGAGGAACGAATGAAAAAAGAAGGATAGAAATTTAGTGGATATAGCGGTCTAATTCATCAATACTTTTTTTTATTATATTGAAATCGAGATTTGACGGCAAAGAGAGATTTTGTTCATTGAAACCAAAATAGTTTACGACGACTTTCGCTGCTGCGGCAATATCTTCTTGCCCTAAGGAGTAAAGGGCATCCTCTATTTCAATACGATCAAGTTTCATTTTATTTAATAAATCGGCCATCATATTCGCAAATTCGAAATTGAATTTATTTTCTCGGACAATGGAAACGACTTGATCGACATCTGAATGGCTTAAATGAGTATAATTGAACTGAAGATAATTCTTGAGATTTTTTTCATCCAATTCACATTCAGTGGCGCGCCAATTTTGGATTGAACTTTTTCGTTTTAAATAGATCATCTCTATAGGAATATTTAATTCATTAAAAAGGCGAATTATCATGTCTGAAAATCTACTTACATTTAAAATGTAATAGACGTGTAATCCGTAGGCGACGTGGTGTTTTTGCATGTATAGCCCACGTTGCGACAAACTAGCCAGTATTTTAATTTTTATTGATTGTATATCGAAAATGGGATGATTTAATTCACACTCGCAAAATATTAAATTCCCTTTCTTAGTGTCATAACGTCGAATAGTGAATCCAAAAACCGATTTTTTATTAGCTTGAATGAATTCTTGTAACCCCTGAATTGTAGGGATGATATCTACCTCTTTTAAGTTACTTTCATCGATGGTTACATAATTCTCATCTGTCCCTACACATAATCGTATGGAATTTAATTTAAGATCATATTTTTTTCCAAAAATTTCTTTAATTTTTTGATTGAACTTAATAATTTCCTTCTCTAAAATCTCGCTTTCAGCGACTACGTATTCAAACGGTAGAATTTCGCCCCCAGCTACGTAATTCTTGACAGGTGCTTCAGAAGCTGTAACTTCTAGATTATAGTCCATTAATTCTTCTTTATTATGACCTGGAATTTGTTCCGCTTTTCAATTATAACGAGGCTTGTATTTTGATCTAGGACTGCCCGAAACTCTTTCGATTTCTCGTCTTCTTTAAAAAATTTGGGAGGTTTTTTCCGACTATTGCGAAACACTCATTTCCACCTTGAATTTATTCGAGTAAATAAAATGATACTAAATATACATAATCATCATAACTATTAAACCTTGGTGGTGGGATTAGAAGTTAAGAGGAGTTTAAATTAATTGATCAAAATAAAATAATATGGTTGAATTAACTCTTGAAAAGGCTCTATTTATAGCTATCAGTCTTTCTATTGCTGTTTTAATTGGATTAAACCTAATCATTCCATTGATAGAATATATTCAAAATTTAGGATAAATATAAAATTGAAATTATCTTTACTATGGCGATTTAATCCACATTTAAAAAAAAGGAGTTAAGTCTAGTCGCTTTCTGCGGTAAGTTTACCTCCAATAGCTCCAATTCCCGCTAATAATCCGAGGCTAAGTACAACATCTACTACAATATAGCTATCCCAAGATGTAACCCACGTAATCCATGCATCAATATCGAAACCTACTGTTATCCCGAGAAAGAGTATGAATATAACTAAGAAACTCAGGAGTCCCATCACTAATCCAGCAGTTGGGCTTTTTGAAACCAGCCCTCCAAGAAGACCGCCTACGGCAAGCGCAGCTATCACCGACCATAGGCCCATATTAATCGCCGTTAAAGGAGAGAGCAACAACGCAAAAATCGCCTGAAACATTATTATATCACCAAGGTCTGAGAAATTACCCACTGCATATCCCAATGTTACGAAAAACACGATTAAAATCGATGCGGCTAAACAAAATAGCATACCAACTAAGACGCGTGCAGCACCCATTAAATCACCATTTTTTTGTATTTTTTTTAGTGGCATAATACTTAATCTTTTGGTTATTTCCAAAATTTTCGAATTTCTTTCGCTAATACGCCGGTTTCATCAGGAAGTGAAATAATTCTATTTCTTAACCAAGGAGTTAGAAATTTTTTATAAAAAGGCAGATTGTAGCGATAATCCAGTAGAATTATTGCACCTTTATCTGTTAATGTTCGGATGGGTCGCCCTGCAGCTTGATTTGCTCTTCGAAAAGCGGGCATATTATATGCATAATCTTTCCCTCTTTGCGAGCCCCCATAATAATCAATTATTGCTTTGATTCTAGCCGTAGGTTTGGCAAACGGAACGCCACATAAAATCACTCCATTCATTAAATCACCTGGAAAATCCTCACCCTCTGCGTTTCGTCCACTACACACACCCAAGAGAACTCCGCCCTTTTTACTCGCACTCCTTTTATATTTTGCAATCATCAGGTCATTTTGATTTGAGGATCGATTGGGTTGTTCGTAAAAAACCTTTTTTTCAGTAGATTTTAATTCCTTTAGAATTCCATTTTTTATGAGCCCATTGAGTACATCATAGCTTGCAGTAAAAATTCCAACATTTTTAGGGATTGCATCCACAGCTTCTCGACATCTCAAAATATATTTTTTGTACATTTCTGAATTACGACTTGAACCTTTTGTAGAGAGATTTTTCATAGTGAGGACTAAGATATTCTCCTTAGGAAAAGGAGATGGAATTGATAATTCAATTGACGTTTCGGGGAGACCTATAATATCAGAATAATAGTGAATTGGCTCTATCGTTCCTGACATACTAATTGAAGAATAAACCTGCCCTATTAATGGCAGTAGTATATCTTTTGGGTCTAACGATACAATTTCTAATTTTATACTTTCATTTCCGGTCCTAGTAAAAAAATTTGATGCACAAAAAAAGTAGCTTTTTGAATTTTGATTCAGAAACCAATTAAGCCAAAAGGTTCCAACAGAATATAAAAAAGAGCGAGGATTTCTTCCCTCCGTTAATTTTAATTTCCGCCATTTTTCCCCTAATTGAATTAACTGTCTGATAAATGATTGTATATCCAGATTTGGGAAAACCTTCTTTAGTGTAAATTGAGGGGAAATGGGTATTTCATCTGTAATTTTTTCTTGTAAGTCATCCATAATCTCGAGAAGATTTATCCCAAAATCGATGATTGGTTGAAGATCTAACGCTTCCGCTTCTCGTATCATTTGTTGAACCGAGAAATAAGTTATTTGATCTGAGGAGATTTCTCTGGCAACTTCAGGAACATTGTGTGCTTCGTCTAAAATTAAAATAACATTGTTTAAAGGTGTTCCAATGTTTTCGAGAAAGAATTCTCGGATATAGGGTGAAAGTAACCACTGATAACTCCCAACTATGACATCCATTCCATATAAAACGAATTTACTCACTTGGTATGGGCAAAATTCTTGATTTCTGCAAATTTCAAGTAATTCTGTAGCATCTATTGCATGGGATGGCAGCTCATGCAACAATTTTTCTAACTGTTTGGGATATTCTTTTAAATTGAGATCATATGAACATCTATTCATTTTCCTTAGTTCACTGCACATTAGTTGTGCATTTACAGGATCTTGAGCGTATTGAAGAATCTGAGGATGAAAGCACATCGAGCTTCTTCCCCGTAATGAAATGCCCCCTAAATTTAATTCATAACCCGACCTATTTATATGGTTAATAACTGTATCTAGTTCTCGAATCACATGCTGACTTTGCACATGAGTGCGACAGAGATAGATTATCCGCAAATTGTTTTCATTTTCTTTAAGGATGGGTAATACAGATGAAAGCACGGTAATAGTTTTTCCAAATCCATTGGGCGCGGAGATAACCACGTGTTTTTCCTCTTTTAATCCAGAAAAGATGTTATTAATAACTAAGTCTTGCCCGGCTCTCAACTTTGGGAAAGGAAAAAAAATTTTTACTTCAGGTGGAATTTTAGATTCATTCATCAAATCTCAATTCTAAAAATTTTTACGAGGGAATCGATAATACTACTTAATTAAAACTTGAAAAACTATCCTTATTTTAATTAATTTATTTCTGGATAGAATGAAGTAAATATAATCGTGAAAAAAATGGGAAATAATGAAGTAGAATGGACTGTATGGAGAGAGGAAAATCAAGATAATCCACTTGAGTTATATATCACTGAATTAGAAAATGGTATGTTATTGATTATTTCTGATAAGGGTCCCAGAATTGGGACTATCGCTATGGGGATTCCTAATCCCTCAATAAAAAGCCGAATTAATACATCCTCAATTCCTATAGTTTTTGGGATACGAAACGAACTATTTTCTCGTGCAATTGCAGAGCGAGTTGCACATATCTGCCAAAAATTAGTTATTGCAAGTATCTTTTTATCAAATGAATCACCAGAATTAGCCCAACGATCTTTAAGATTTGCGGAAAAATCAATTCGTGAGTATGTATCAAAAAAACGTCAGACTTCAAATAATAAATAGGAATTTCCACTAATGGAAACACAAGCTTTTCATACAGAATTTTTTAGCTAAAATTGGTCGAATAGAGAACTAAAGGACTCAGCAATCCAGTCAAAAACTCCAAAAATTATTCCAATGACGATTAAAATAGCAACGATCGCGATCCCTATTAGTAACCCTTCTTCCATGATGGGCGAAATGAAAATATGACGAGAAGATATTCTCGAAGTTCTTATGTTATTAATTAAGTTAAATAATTGAGTCATCCCTCTATTTTTTCAAAAAACCATATTTAAACTCCGCATATTCAAGGAGTTATAGTAAATTTTTTTAAACACGCAACCTCGAAACTTGTCTTCAAATGCAACCCATAAGTATTCTTACAATTCATTTTTAAGCTCAATTGTAAATATTGACTAATTGTAAATAGTGTCCAATTACCTATTCAAATTTAAAAAGGAAAATCCACATAAACTTATAGAGGGATTAAAATGGTAAGAGATGATGAAAAAAAAGAGAAAAAGAAAGACCCATATTATGATACTGAAGATAAAGATAAAGATGAGGATTGGGACGCAATAGATTATGTAGAAGATGAATATAAGGAACCGGTCCCACCATTGGATGATGAGGAAGACGATGAAGACGATGAAGAATAAAGTTTAATTAGGAGTATCCTAGACCCAAAGTTCGGTAGTTCCTGTTCAACCACCACAAATGAGGACCAAACGCTACATTGACCATATTGGCGAGGATGGTTTGATCATCTCGAGTGGCTGTGAAATTCCTTTTGATATTCCGATACAGAACATCTATGCATTGAAACGAGCAATTATCAAATATGGTACATTTTAAATCTTTAATTATTCATTTAAAAGCAGTATTTTAATATGAGGATTGAAGAGCTCATAGCGATTCTCTACCTCCCTATGGCTCTAATCCTCCTCGTCTCTTTTCAACGATGTCCTCTTTTTGAGCCTTTGAGAACATATCCCCTTGGTGAGGGGTTTCTATTTGTAGGTTTCCATTGCAGACGTCATTAAATCCGTAGATTCTCTGTATTCGCTCCTTGAGGGTTACTCACGAGCTATTGGACAGAAATATGACCACTTTCAATTTTGTCGATTGAAAGCCTTGATTTGGTCTTCTGTCAATTAATTATTTACTTAAACACCCTTATAAAGACCTATTTGCAGAGGGCGTTTAAATTTGAGTGATTTTGAAGTCCAAATTTTTATAACTTTATGTGTATTTTTACCCTGTTTTTCAAGTGGAAAAAGGCTGATTCTTCTTGCTCTGAACTGTGATTTGAGTAGATTAATTACTTAACAAAAACTTTTTGTAGAGTTCTATCTTAAAATCATGTAATGACTCGTGATTTGGATTTCTATAAAATCTTGGGGGTCCCTCCAAATGCTTCTTTCGATGAAATTAGGGCAGCATATCGCAAATTAGCCCGTCAATACCATCCAGATTTAAATCCAGGAAACCCTCAAGCCGAAGATACATTTAAGCTAATTAATGTTGCCTATGAAGTCCTTAAAGATCCAGAACAACGCAAAAAATTTGATTTTCTACGTACCTATGGCGTATCTTTCCAAAATCCGTTTTCCCGAAATCCCACCGAGATTGAGTTAGAGGAGCTCATGAGTGTATATTTAAAGGAATTAGATAAGCTCTTTAATGAGTGGATAAAACGCATTCAACAACGTATCAATTCTCTTATCAAAACCCCCTTTCGATTGATAGATATGGCAATTAAAGCAATAGGGAAATTAATACCCAGTGGAAAATCTGAGTAGATATTTTCAATATGTTTAGATTTGATGAAATGAATTAGAGCTCGTGAATAAATTAATTAAGGTCCAAAATTTTTGCATAATCTTGTTCTAAACATTTCCTTTTTTTCGTTCATTTTTTTTTTATTGTCCATACCTCTAAAGCTGAATTCACTACCTTTCAGCTCAGTTTTTGCTGCAGATTTTTATGAAGTCTGAGTAACGCTTTGCTCATCCATTTCAAATTGACAATTTCATGTAAAAATTTAAATACACCATTTTCTTTTTTTTCACTGCATTCAACCACTACCTTTTTATGGGTTCTCTTCATTATGGATAGTGCACAATCCATAATATGGTAGTGCTATGTTGATTATATGATGGCTTGAAGTACCCGGGAATCTCGGAAACTCAAGTCGGATGAAATACTTTAATTTAAGCAGCTCAAGAGTCTATATACTTTTGAGTGAAGGGTATAGCGGACTGCATGAAACTAGTCTAGTCGTTATCGTGTTACTTTTCAGTTTCTCTCGTCGAAATCTGATTATATCGGATAGATCTGCCTCAGATTTATCCTTGATCCCATGAGTTGCGCTTTCTTCGATGTTTCAACGAAATCCGATTAGTGTCGTTGATTAGCAGTTTGTGATGATTACCATGCAGAGGCTTATCTTTCCGGGCATCAATGGAGTGGATTTATGAGTAAGACTTGATACGCCGACACTATCTGGTGGATGGCTTGGCTTGGGAGCCGACGAAGGTCGTGGCAAGCTGCGATAAGCCCCGGGTAGGTGCATGCAACCTAGGATCCGGGGATCACCGAATGGGACTTCCTGGCTAAAGCTAATAACTTTAGTCGCTCCCAGTTGGGAGCGGGAACGCGCGGAACTGAAAGCGGGTTGAGCTGCGGTTCTTCCCGGCAGAGCATCTTAGTACGCGCAGGAAAAGAAATCAATAGAGATTCCCTGAGTAGCGGCGAGCGAAAAGGGAACAGGGCAAACTGAACCCCTGCGGGAAGACTGCAGGGGGATGTGGTGTTAAGGACCTGGCTGCCACCTCCTCAAGGAAGCCGAATACCGCTGAAAAGCGGAATCGTAGAGGGTGATAATCCCGTAGGCGTAACTTGAAAGGTGTTGAGCTGGGATTCCAGAATAGCGTGGGTCGGATATCCCGCGTGAATTTGGGAGCCATCAACTTCCAACCCTAAATACTTCCCAAGACCGATAGCGCAATAGTACCGTGAGGGAAAGCTGAAAAGGACCTCGGAAGAGGAGTGAAAAGAGCCTGAAACCAGATAGTCATAGTTGGATGTGGCTCGCAAGGGTAGATTCTTTTCGAAGGAACCCAGAGCGATCTGGCAGTACGAGAAGAGAGGACCAGAGTTACATCATCCGTCTCGAAACACGGGCCGGGGAGTTCATGATCATGGCAAGCTTAAGAAGTTCATCTTCGCAAGCATAGGGAAACCGAGTGTTCGCAGATAGTC
>JABXJU010000412.1 GCA_013375405.1 Candidatus Helarchaeota archaeon | reverse complement strand
TTGATTTAAATCTCCTATTGGAAAAATGGGCAAAACAGAAATTAGACGTTGAACAGAACCTGTCTCTAATTAAGTTGAAAATTACAAAACGGAAGGAATTTAAGGAAAAAATACTGCAATATGTTAAAAAAATTAGAGCCCAAATAAATGAAATCGCAAGTCCTATTGAGATGAAAATTGATTTTGGAGAAATTCTAGAAGCTAAAAAATTATTATCGAAAATTATCAGTCACTTTGAACATCAATTTAAAAAATTTGACCAAGATTTAAAAATAACAATGGATAAAATCTCTAATGAATTACCAAGGTTTGATTTAGTGGTCGCAGATTTACTCAATAAATGGATTCATGAAAAGACACGGCTCAAAACCAACTTATCTGACCTGAATGCTCGACTACAAGAAAAAATAAATGACAGTTTAAATAAACAGTATAAAAAGGAGTTAGAAGCCTTAATTCACAACAGTAATATAATAATTAATAATTTTCTCAATAAATATGAAATGGAAGTTGATCTTCTAATTCAAAAAGGGGAAATATTAGATTCACAGACAAATTTACGGAATTTTCATAAGAAATTTACTAAAATTGTAAAGAACTGTCAATACCAAATAAATCGATTTATTACTCATAAGTCCAGCTCTCTAAAGATTTTTAAGGATACTATAAATGCATTGTTAGGGCGATGGGAGCTCTCAAAACAAGAACATCAGAAGACATTTCAAGAGAATTATCTGCAATTGGAGAACCAACTAATAATTAAATACTTACAAATTCATCAAACCGTTTTTGAAACCTCAATATTATCACTTGCTAACCTTTCAAAAAAACTCCACATTAGGAAAAATGAATTGAGACAACGTTTTATCTCTCTTATAACTGCTGAAAAATTATCGGGAAAGATAGACCCAAATACTGATGAATATATCTTTCCTAGAGGCAGGATTGAGGACGCAAGACTTGAGAGACCTCCCTCGAGTATAGTTACGTCAGAATCCCCATCCATGCCCATAGAGCACCGTCTTTATGACAGGGTTTCCGATACTTTTAGAAGATGGTATCCTATCATCGGGACTATAAGTGCAGTTGCTAGCATTTCCTTATTTACATATTCATGGACAGGTAATCTCTCTGTAGCTATTCTAATTCCTTCTATAGTGTTCCCAACCCTTTTCATTTATATATTGTACAAGCATTTTTTGCAAGAGAAGAAGTAAAATTGAAGAAATATCTTAATTAATTTGAATTCTCAAAATATTTGAGATAATTTACCTTAAGATCCTACACAGAATTCTTTAGTACTTGTTTATTATTAGTAATTAAATATCTAAAGTAGAGGGTAAAGAGATGGCAGCAAGACAATTTCACATGGCTACTGAAGATGAAATCAAAAAAGGAAAAACGACTGATATTTATTTCATTCGGGCAAATGAAATTCTCGAGAAAAAAGGATTAGATAAGGTTCGAGTCTATGCAGAAGTCAGTACATCTGGATTTCCTCGTAATTGGTCATGGGGCATTTTAATAGGGATAAAAGAGGTTGCAAATTTATTTGAAGGATGCCCTGTAGATGT
>JABXJU010000411.1 GCA_013375405.1 Candidatus Helarchaeota archaeon | reverse complement strand
TGCGAGTGCTTTTCTAAGTATAGGATATCAAATCAGAGCTTGTTTCACACTTATTTGCTCATAGTGGGTATAGAGACTCCGGGACTCCTAGAGGTCTAGAATCATGGATTGTTTATGAGGAAAGATAGTGAATGTTTGTAGGAAGGACGGGAAGCCGGGGCTTTAGGGGATTTGGGTTCCACTCGCCTCAAGTTTATTAATATTTCCATGTAACTTTATATCTTTTTGCTGCTTGATATCCCTTTTCATCTTCTTCGATAGTATAGAGCTTGTTCTTTTTTAATACTTGAGGCGTGGCTTTGAGTGGAATTTTAGCCACATATTTTCCTTCTGAATCAAAGATATCATAATAATATCCATCTCCATTTGCTACTCGTTCCCAAGTCAAGATAAAAATTTTCCCTTCATCGCCAGCTATTAATCCCTGATAAGCAGATTTGTATTTAAGTATAGACAACTTTATTGTCGGCGGCAGCTCTTCAATCCGCTCTATCTCCTCTTTGGTAATTTCTACTGGTTCATAATCTTTCATTATTTTTCTTATCACTTTTCCTTTGCTGTCAAAGATATCTATTTCATATTTTTTGGGATAACCGCAAACAATCTGGTCATTTGTGATTAGGTCCCATCTCAACACAGGCATAAAAGGATTGAAGCTACGAGGACTTGGCGCAAGCGAAGAAATAAAAGAATATAGATAGTTCAAATCAGAATCGAATTTTTTAATTTCATGCCTTAAATCCTCTTCATTTATAACAGCGACAACCCCAATTATATTTCCTTCAGAATCAATCCTAGTTGACCTTAAATTCATTTTGGCTGTTGATATATTTCTTATAAATTTTCCCTCCAGAGAAAAAAATGCTAAACGCCGATTACTTATATCCGGCACCATTATTTCATTTTGACTCGTAATGAACACAGAACGAGGAAACCCTATCTCACCAGGCCCCTGCCCCTTCTTACTAATCGTTTTTACATATTTTCCATTTTTGTCAAAGACTTTGATGTGAGCTTCCTTAGAGTCCAAAACATAAATCCTCTCTTCATCATCCACTGCAATGTCTCTTATCTCAGAAAACATATACTCTTCTCTTCCCAACGCCTCTCCAATTGATAACTCCTTTTCCAAACTAAATACATCCTCTGCATACATCGGCTCTTTCGGATTCTTAACAACCGTGACTCCATCTACTTCCTCAATTGTCCCTTTCCATTCAGCTTTTTGTTGTTGGCAGGATACAAGCATCATAAAGATTGAAATACTTATAATGATTGGAACTACATTGGTTTTGGATTTCATCTTAATCCCTTATAAAACCTTATCTCGCTCAGCGTCCTTTTTCAACCCAGGGAAGCCAACGCTTTAGGGGATTTGGATTCCTGGTGTGTGTCAGATATAATTAAATTCCAGTCTTAATTTGGTCCCAGTTTTTTATTTTGAATCGTTTTACTAATTCTTCGCCTGTATCTTCGTCTTCATCTATATCGTATAAACGGCCGTCCTTTATTAACTCAGGCAGAAAGCCCATTCTAATCCGGTGGATAAAATACCCATCTTTGCTAAACACATCA
>JABXJU010000153.1 GCA_013375405.1 Candidatus Helarchaeota archaeon | reverse complement strand
AATTTGTTAAATGAATTCCACCTTGATTATAATAACTGAATGTTCTCCCGAATTCATCCACCATATTAATATGTTCAGGAATTGGTATTCCACAAACGGATTTCCCAGTGGCTGTCTCAAACGCTACAGGTAAGCTTGACGTCGGAACTATGACAAGGTCTGTTCCAATTTTCTTGAAAATCTCAAACGACTTCCTAGGGTCTAAATCGTACATGCTTGCAGGTTTTGAAAAGCCGTACCCCCGAACCACATCTAGACTTTCTATTGAAAAGCAAAAGAGTGGAACACGATCTGGTTCCTCGTGGTCCATTGTAGTCAAAATTCGCTCTCGAGAATCCATTTTTAACCCTTCATTAATCCAAATGAGATGATAAAAACTTATGCGTTTAAAAATATTTGAATTAATCTGATTTAGTTCAAAGAGGTATAATTTTAGATAATTTAATGAGGTTTGATCATTTACTTTAATCCCCTAAAACCCTAAAGGAGTTGAATTGATGTCAAACGCTGAAAATATTTTCAAAACTAAAGTAATAGTTGAATGGGTTGATGATTTAACATTTAAATTAGATTTTCAGAATCCATCACTTCCAGAATTATTTATAGATGAAACACATGATGTCAATTCCCCTGAGGCAATCGGTCCAGATCCTTCTAAACTGCTTATTTCCGCAGTAATGGGCTGTCTTAATGCTAGTTTTGCCTTTTGTTTAAAAAAATCGCGAATTCCACTGAAAGGTATGAAGGCTAAAGGAGAATTAACTTCAAAACGTAATGAGGAAGGATATTGGCGAGTTTCGGAAATTGATGTGGATTTAAGCCCTGAAATTGAGAAAGGTGGCCCTCGATTTGAGAAATGTATAGAAATATTTCATAAATATTGTACTGTAACCCAATCAGTACGGCAAGGTATTCCAGTAAATGTAACAATAAATAAAAATAATGTTAAAACTCGTTGAAAGTACTTAACTATTTGATTTCTAATAGGTTTATTCCACTATTTTTTAGATCTACTAAAAGTAGAGAGATTAAATTCATATGTTTTTTTGCTTTTTCAAGCACGACTCGATCATTGGAAATGACAATTTCACCAAATGTTATTACCGATGTATCAGAAGATTGGACAGTTTTGGCATCGCCCATAACCTCAAATTTGTCTAATTCCTTTTTAATTAAAGCAGCTAGCTCGCCACTTTTACTTATATCTTTATCTAGAAAGAACAACAGTTTTTTAGGCTGAAAAGATTTTAATTTTTTTATTATCATTTGAATTGCATTGAGTGTATATTGGGATTGCTTATATTTACTAAATACTTTAGAAATATCTCGAAAATATCCATCGTCTGCTTTGATGACTAATAATCCTTGGAGAAGACTTTCAATCGTTATTATGATATTGTATGTGTCAATACTAATGAGTTTTTCTTTTATTTCTGTTATTTTTAGCTCGGTTTGATGACGGGCATCGATCTCTTCGTCTGAAAAGATGGCGCGGTAAAGAATATGCCGGGCGTCTCGATTGAGATTCCACTTATTTCCAACGAAATCCAATGCAGATTTTCTGTTATACTTTCGATTAAGTAAATATCGAAGATCAATGGCAGCTTCTTGTAAATTTAAAAAGTTATTAATCATAGAATTAAACAACTCATCAGTAATTTACATAAGGCTTTAGGGGATTATTAATTAGAAAACAAAACCTTAAAATTTATTGATTGAAAGCTTATTAAATTAAGAAAAACGGAGGACCCGTAGCCTAGCCAGGATAGGGCACCAGCCTTCTAAGTTGGACGTCGTGGGTTCAAATCCCACCGGGTCCGTTTATTTATTCTTTAATTATTTCAAACTTGCTAATAATATGGCGTGAATTATGGATTCATCATGGTGTATCCTTGTTCAAAAGAAAGATGGTGAAAATTTACGCCAATGGTTACTCAGCAGGTCTCTCTTAAATAGAGACATAAAAATTGAATCAAAAGACGAGTTTTTAATTTTTCCATTAGGTAGAGAGTTAAATGATGGTGAAAAGAAAAATCTAATTGAATCATTTGAAATTATTAGGTTTGAACATCGGAATATGGAATTAAAGCTCTCAAAAAAACCTAAAGGTTTATTTGGAGCATTAGAAAGTTCTATTCCAGAAAATCTACATATGTATATCCCAAAATCTTTTGATATAATAGGCCAATTAGCTATTATTGAGATTCCTGAAGAATTAGAATCATTTGAAGCGTTAATTGGAAGTACTCTACTGAATTTGCACCCGTCTTTGAAATCGATTTTTAAAAAACTAGAACCGATAAAGGGGGATTTTCGCCTTCGAAATCTACAATTGTTAGCTGGAATTAATAATTCAGAGACGGTTCATAAAGAAAATAAGTGCAAATATGAAATGGATATTAAAAAAGTCTATTTTAGTCCAAGATTAGTAACAGAGCATGCCAGAGTTTGCTCATTAGTGAAAAAAAATGAAATAATTTTAGATATGTTTGCAGGAATTGGACCATTTTCTATTCTAATTGCAAAACAAAAGCAAGCTCAGGTTTTTGCAGTCGATATCAATCCAGCTGCAATTTATTATTTAGAAAGAAACAGTTTTTTGAATAAAGTTGAAAATTTCGTGACTCCATTGGAGGGTAATGTAAGGGATGTAATCAAAAATTACATAGAACAAAAATTTGACAGAATAATCATGAACCTACCTTTAAAATCTTGTGAATTTTTAGATGTTGCTTCCCAAGTCTTAAAAAAAGATGGTATCATCCATTATTACCAATTTGCTTCAGAATCTGATTTTCCAACGAAAGTTCTAGATGATTTGAAAAATGAAATAGTAGGAAATGGTCGTAAAGTTGAAGAAATATTAGAGATACGGAAAGTTCGTCCATATGCTCCGTATATTTGGCAAATTGGGATCGATATTTTAGTGAATTAAATTGTTAATAATTAAAATTAAATATTTTTTAATGGCATAATAAATTCAGAAGGAACTGGAAATGGATTTACAAAAAAAGAAAGAGCGATTACTGAACTATTATAAGCATTCAAAAACAGCGAAATCAAAAGAGGTAATAGATGCCTTTATGCGAGTTCCAAGAGAAGAATTCGTTCGTCCAAATCAGAGAAATCAAGCTTACGATGATCACCCCTTACCAATTGGGCATGGGCAAACAATTTCAGCCCCCCATATGGCATTTATTATGTGTGACTTATTAGAGTTAAAGGAAGGAGATAAGGTTTTGGAAGTAGGGGCTGGTTCTGGTTATCATGCAGCCATATGTGCGGCAATGGTTGCACCTCCAGACAGTCAAAATCCAGGTCATGTTTATACCATTGAGCGAATTCCGAAATTGGCAGAATTTGCGAAGAAAAATTTAGCAAAGTCAGGATTTTCAGATTTAGTAACGGTCATTATCGGAGATGGAACTCTGGGGTATCCTGAAAAAGCCCCCTATGAGGCGATTTTAGTAACTGCTGCTGGACCCAAAGTACCAGATCCTTTAGTTGAGCAACTTTCAGTTGGGGGGAAATTAATAATTCCTGTCGGGGGGCGAATGATGTATCAAGATCTAGTCTTAGTAGAAAGGGTAAAGCCGGATAAAGTGGTGCGGAAAAAAATGGGAGGAGTGGCATTTGTCCCATTGATTGGTGAGCATGGATGGGAAGGTAAATAAATCTGAGCAATTTTAAAGAATTGGAAAAAAAATACAAATTCTCTCAAGATATTATTCAGTTATTTTGGGAAAAATATGGGGCACGGACTGAGAATATCATCCAAGCCCTAAAAAGACCTAGTAAAAGATATGCAATAAGAGTTAATACACTTCAGACAACAACAGAAACTGTTGTAAAGATTCTTCAAAACATGAATATTCAGGCTGAAATTCATCCAATTTTAGGAGAAGTCATTTATTTACCTGTTTCTGGCCCATATTCTATTCCGGAATATGATAAAAAAGTAGTTGTTGGTAAATTCACCTCTGAAAGTCTTATACAAGGGGCAGATCTTTTTGCACCAGGGGTGTTAAGAGCAAGTAAAATTAGAGTTGGGGATAAAGTCACAATTATTACAAAAACTGGTCAAATAATTGCATCTGGGATAGCTAGTATGCCCGCAAGAGATATGCTTCAACTTAAAAAAGGTCTGGCAGTTAAGGTAACTGATTCAATCTATAAGATTTTTAGCATCCGTGAGTCAGAATTATTTAAAAAAGGATATATCTTTGACCAATCGTTACCCTCGATTGTGGTTTCAAGAGTACTAGAGCCAAAGGAAAATGAATTTATTTTTGATATGTGTGCAGCACCTGGAGGTAAAGCGACACATATTGCTCAGCTAATGCGAAATAAAGGGCGAATTTTAGCAGTTGATCGTTCAAGACCGCGGATTGAGCGTTTAAAAGAACATATTATTAGATTAGGAATAAAAAACATTAAAATATTGTGTGATGATTCACGGAATTTACCAGAAAAATATCAGCATCAGGCAGATAAGATATTAATAGATCCGCCCTGCTCTGCATTAGGGGTACGCCCTAAATTAAATCAACCTAGTAAAGATATTTTAAATTTAATCAGATATCAGCGCCAATTTCTAAGAGCTGCAGTAAAATATATCAAACCGGGTGGAGTTATTGTGTATAGCACATGCACACTGACGACAGAAGAAAATGAGACAAATATAAAATTTTTATTGGATAATTTCGATTGTAAAATCGTAGATCAACCCATTTTCCTTGGTAGTCCTGGAGAAAAGTTGGATTCTTTACCAAATTGGCAAAAATTACAGAGATTTTATCCCGATGCCCATGATACACCTGGGTATTTTATCGCAAGGATTCAAATGCAGGCATAATTAACCTTACAACGTGAAGACTGCCTCGCCTTCCCAGGACCATCGGGTGGTATAAAAAATTCTCGCCTCCTAATAATTAAGACGGTTCTTCTAATCATCATGTTTTTAGACATCTATAAATTTAAATCATAATAATCTTTGTAATCATATTTGCATTACCAAAAAAGGATAGGGTTTTTTATGAGTCAAAAGCCAAATATAATCTTATTATTAAATGATCATCAAGCTTATTATGGTCATGGGGAAATGGCAGGTGGTCCAAAAATACTGAGGCCATCTTTTGAGAGACTTGCTGCTGAAGGGGTTGAGTTTATTCGGGCATATACTGCTTGTCCTCTATGTGGACCAGCAAGGAGATCGATACTCACGGGTTTATTCCCCCATAATCATGGTGAAATAGTAAATGATACTAATCATAAATATGATAGGATTACATATTTAGAGAAACTAGCTGAAGATGGTTATGAAAATTATTATTATGGAAAATGGCATGCAGGAAGAAAAACAGCCCATTATTTTAATTGTGAAGGATTTAGTTATCCTAGCTATAATAATCCTTATACAAAATCTGAATATAATGAATATTTAGAAAAGAATAATCTACCACCTTTTGAAGTACAAATTCAAAGAAGTTTTTGGGAACCAGGTAGAAAGTATTATTTTCTGCCGGACGTAAAGGAAGGGGCTTTATATAAACCTAAATCTTACTGGTGCGCTGAACATGCAACAGGAATTATGACAACACCGAAAGAAACACATGAGGCTTTTTTTCTGGCTAGTTTAGCTTGTAATAAATTAAAAGACATTGTAAAATCTGGTAGTAAAAAACCATTTCATTTACGAGTAGATTTTTGGGGACCACATCAACCGTATTTTGCTACCCAAGAGTTTTTAGATATGTATAATCCGAATGATATTCCAGAATATCCTAGCTTTCGTGATGATCTGAAAAGTAAGCCAGAAGTGTATAAATTTGACACTAATTATCCTTTGAGTAAAATGCGTAAGATTTTATATCCAAATCCATTACCATGGTCAGAATGGCAGAAAGTTATAGCACTTAATTATGCACAGCAAACTTTAATTGATGAAGCGGGAGGATTGATTCTTGAAACTCTAGAGGATCTTGAGTTAGCTGAAAATACTATTGTGGTGTGGTCAGCTGACCATGGGGATGCTCTTGCCTGTCATGGAGGGCATTTTGACAAAGCATTCTATATGCCAGAGGAAATGGTTCGTATTCCAATGGCAATTCGATATCCAAATATGATTAAGCCGGGTCAAAAATCGGGAAAACTTGTCAGTAATATCGATATTGCTCCTACATTTCTTGATGTTGCTGGTACATCCTTCGGTGATTCTATAGATGGCGAAAGTCTATTACCTGTCTGTTTAGGAAATGATAATAACTGGCGCGAAGAATTAATGGTTCAAACCCATGGACATCTTATACCTCATTTAGGACGTTTAGTCGTTACTGATCGATATAAATATGTGTGGAATGAAGGGGATATGGATGAACTCTATGATTTAAAAGAAGACCCATTTGAAATGAAAAATTTGAGTAAAATTGAGAAATATTCCAAGGTTCTTCTCGATATGAAGAATCGATTAAAAATAGTTCGGAAAAAATCTGGAGATTTTATAGAAAGGGGTATGATTAAAGGAAGAAGATTAAGAATAAAATAAAATACATTATTTTTTAATAATCATTGTTTTTATTTAATTTCTGTATGAATTTTTGTGGGATAAGACATGGCTCATAAGCAAGATCTTCCAAATATTATTCTTTTTATTTCTGACGAACAAAGGGGCGATACTATTTCTTTAGGAAAAAGGCATAATCCTGTAATAAAAACTGAAAATATTGATAATCTGGTCAAAGAAGGGGCTGCTTTTACGAATTGTTTTACAGTCAATCCAGTTTGTGCTCCTTCCAGATGTTGTATTTTTACGGGAGTATATCCACATAGTAATGGCCATAGGAGCTTATATCAGTTATTACAGCCCCATGAAGATAATTTATTCAGGTTTTTGAAAAAGAACGGGTATGAAGTTGTATGGGTTGGGCGAAACGATTTATTTAACAAAAATGCAATAATGGGGAGTTTTACTAAAAGATTATCAACAACAACGAAAAAATCCAGTAAATATAAATTAAAATTGAAATTAAATCCCTTTTCAACCGGAAATCCCATGAAAAAATCCTTCTATTTCGGAAGGAGATCTTCGGAACAAGGGTATGATTTTGATTCTATAATAATTGAAAAAGCATTAGAGTATCTAGATTCTCAGCCAAATAAACCATTTTGTCTTTATATTGCTTTAACTTTTCCACATCCTCCATACACCGTTGAAGAACCTTATTTTTCCATGTATGATAGAAATCAAGTTCCTTCGCCATTTCCCCCAAAATTAGACGACAAACCTGAATTCATGAAACTGATGCACAAGAGATATGGGCTAAACAAATTAAATGAAAAGGATTTTAGAGAAATACTTGCTACATATTATGGTATGGTAACCCGTGTGGACGATCAGTTCGGGCAAATCATAGTAAAACTAAAAGATATAGGTGCATATAATGACTCTGCTATTTTCTTTTTTTCTGATCACGGAGATTATGCCGGCAATTATGGACTAACAGAAAAATGGTCAAATGCGTTCCAAGATTGCCTAATTAATATTCCTTTAATTTGTAAAATTCCAAAAATAAACCCAAAAAAAGAAATCCATGATCACTTAGTAGAATCAATTGATATTTTCCCAACCATCTTAGAAATTGCCCAAATAAAAACTCCCTACACGCATTTTGGAAAATCTTTAATACCACTGTTAAAAGGAGAAACAGATATTCATAGAGACGCCGTTTTCGCTGAAGGTGGTTATAATCCTCGTGAGCCTCAATGTTTTGAACCTCAAGTTGGTTCTCCGGAACTCCCTCTCATAGGTATCTATTATGATAAGGTAAACATCCCGCTGGAAAACCCATCCACAGTAACTAGATCTGCCATGATCCGAACTAAAGAATGGAAATTAATTATTAGAAATGGAGCCAAAGAAGAACTTTATAATTTGAAAGCAGACCCTCACGAATTACATAACCTAATAGATGATAATAATTATATTACAATAAAATCTGATTTAAATGAAAAATTACTAAGATGGTATTTAAATACAAGCGATAATCCGCATTGGAAAAAGAAACGATTCCTTTAGATCGTTCCCCCGTTCCGCTTTCAAATCGAAAAGATTTTGGTTTGAAGGAAGATCAATTATAGAAATATTAATTTAGCTTCCAATTTATCTAAATCAACAATTCCTGCAGTTGCTTTTCCTGTAAGATAACCACAGGCTTCGCCCGGATTAATAACTAAGGTATTATTAATTTTTTTTATTTCTGCCTTATGTGTATGGCCATATATAACTACTGCAAATTTATTCGATTGAATTACTGCATCAAGAATTTGAGATTCTAACGTATGGAAAAGAGCTATTTTTTTCCCTTCTAAATCAATAGAAAATTGATTTGTTGTGATTTCTGCTTCAATTTCTGCGAATTTTTCTTTAAGAAATAAAATTTCACCATCATTGTTTCCATAAACAGCAAATAATTTGCCTTTTAACTCTTTAAAGGCTAATGGAGCCACAAAAGGCGATATAATATCCCCTGCATGAAAAATATATGCAACCTTTTCTTCATTAAATTTCTTAACCGCTATTTTGGTATTTTCAATATGATCATGCGTGTCTGAAATTACACCAATTTTCAATTTATTCACCCTTTTTGATCTAAGTAGGTATTAATTCTCGAAACATATTAAAAATTTACTTGGCTTTAAAAATATTTATCCTCCCGGTAAATTAAATCAAAAAAAGACAATTTTAAATACAATCTCAATTTAGTAATAACCACTCCTATACGAATCTATTATAATGACTTCTTCGCTTTGAAGATATCTATTTACTCAGAACTATCATTTACAATCTGTACATTTTTGTACGAAGCTATGATTGAAGGAAGAAGAAATATGAGTGAAAAAGTAACAATCGAAGCATTGGTTGAAGGCGGACATGCATCAGCGGGGCCTCCAATTGGGCCTGCACTTGGTCCAACAGGTGTCAATCTCTATCAAGTAGTACAAAAAATAAATGAGCTGTCAAAAGATTTTACAGGTATGAAGATTCCCGTAAAAATAACTGTGAATACTTCAACGAAAGAATTCGATATTGAATTAGGAATTCCACCCACATCAGCACTCATTCTTAAAGAAATAGAAGAGGTTCAGAAGGGAAGTTCAGAACCGGGAACAAATATAATTGGTAATATTTCTCTCGATGTGATCCTAAGGATTGCAAAAATGAAAAAAGACGTATTGTTATCAACAAGCTTGAAATCTGCAGCTAAGGAAGTTATTGGAACTTGTGTTAGTATGGGAGTAACAGTGGATGAAAAATCCCCTAAGGAAATTCAACAAGATATTGATAAAGGTATTTATGATTCTTATTTCTGATAATCTTTCAAACCTTTAATTCTAAGTCTTGGTTAATCCCTTAAACGGTTTGAAAGTGGATACGGGTAACGAGCGAGCAGTGAAGGTTTGACAGTATTACTCAACGCTTTTTCAAACTTACATTTATAATATTGATCATCTGCAACTCGTCACTGAATGCGGAGCCAACCGGTCTCCGGACGGATGGATTTCACAGACACTTTTTTCACCAATGCAGCCGGATATTCCGGGATTTTTTCCTCAATTACATAAACACACACCTCTTTATTTTGGATGATATTGAAAATTTTATACCAAAAGTTGTCAATGAATTTCTTTTCACTCTTCGGGAATAATCTTGCTATGATATAGGCTACCTTATGGCGAATCAAGTACGCACCGAAATTCAGAGTTAATAATAAATGCGTAGAGAGAGGTTGATCCCCATATGTCAAAGCTTCGTTCAACATGGCAAGTTCAGGAGATTTCAGAATGATCTTCCACAGCTTAAAAGGGGATTCGATCGGGAGAAGCGATTGAGTTATTCCCAGTAAATCAATTTTCTCCGTCATATCATGCCCTATAAGGTACCGTGAATAAGTGGGGACTCGTTTCACGCGGGTCATGCTGGCAGCCAATTGATCCGCAAGAGCCAATCTATAATAAAGAGAGGCCAGCCTCACATCGTATCGGTCCTTAATGCGTTGAAGGAACTCTCGCAATGTAATTGTTGTTGATTCACGAAGCTCATGCCAGTTATAATGGAGTTTAAGTAATAAACAACTCAAATTTCGTTCCGTATCATAATATTCGTTCAGGAAATCAATCCCTCCAACTTTAGGGATGAGATCATGGAGCAAAGCGGCCTTGAGAAATTGTTTTTCCTCTTCAGAAAAATCAGCCACGGACGGAGCATAGATCCCATGGTGTTGTAACGGAGATGTTTTGGGATCCCGAAGTCGGAACTTTCCTAAGCCAGCGCTCCGGAGCTGTCCGATCCCCTGAAGCCCTGCTTCAGCAAGATATTTATTATATTCGGGATAATTCGTTTGAAAATGCATCATGAATAATTGTGGAACCACTTGGAATTCCATATTCTCTTTAATGTAATATTTTTTTTGCTCAAATTCAGCGAGCGATTTCGCGACCAATTGGTAATCCTCAGGAAGTGGTCCAAGAATCCGTGATTGAAGCAGCTTGACGAGATCTTGGGTGGAAATTTTTTTCCGTGGAATAAGATCGCTCATAAACTCAATAATAAAATCATTGGATGTTGGAACAGAACATTTGTAATCAT
>JABXJU010000152.1 GCA_013375405.1 Candidatus Helarchaeota archaeon | reverse complement strand
GGGGTGAAGGACCAGTACGGTTAAATAGAGGAAGCAAAATAAGTGAAATTAACTTTAGTTGTCGAAGTTAAGTTATAAAATTAATTAAAATGTGGTAAAATGAGAAAAATGATGGAACTTTTTCATACAAAGGGCAATCGCCACGTAAATGGTGAATTTGAGGTTTATAGAGTCGTTGTAGGAGAAGTAGCATTCGTTCACACATCACCTGAATTGAAAGATCCAAGTATTATACTAGCAACGGAGGGTGATATGTTCAATGTTATACCCTATTATTTTCATAGAGCAATAAATATCTCAATTAAAAAACCTTTAGTGACGTCAGATATCAGGCCATTGAATACTAAAACAAGTTATTCACCAGTTGATGAAAAGGGGTTTCCTGTAAATATTGTACAAGATAAAGATAATAACCTTTTTTTACTGAAGAAAGGAAATGAATTGCTCCCTTTAAACGAGGATATACCAGAAGTCCAACGTGCAACACATCACAGTCATATCAAAATTGCTCAATCCCTAATCGATGAAATAATAAAAGATGCACAAAGCAATCAATTAGAAATAGGTAAACCGTATAAAAAGACAGGATATATTGTCTCGAACATCCGGAAAGTTTCTGAGATGAAAGATTTTTATATCAATGCGGAAGAAGCTGCAAAAATTGATGATATTGTTTATATCACTTTAGATGGGCGATTAGAAGAAGTAAATATGATTAATGGGTTGACAATAATTTTTCCAGGAACAATTCCTCTTTAGGAAGATTATATTTCAAAATCTATGAGAATTCTATTTTTCAAATGGAAAAAGGCGGGTATAAGAGGAACATCCTTTACCTATTTCAGGTGTTAGCCGCCCAGTATGTCGAAAGATAATAACATTTTCACGGTCGCATTCAGGACATTTATTAAAATCCACAATTTCAATAATATCATCTACTAATACCGCAACGCCGGCATACCCCTTCACGCCGTAGGGAGTTAAAATTTCTAAAATACCAGGTTCATTAGTTTTTTTAATCCGTTCTAACGTTTCTACTTCCCGTATAATAATACGAGCTCTATCCTTTTCGACATGAAGGAGAAAATCGTTATATTTCTTACTCCAATGACCTCCAAAGGCGATAGGCGCCTCTGTAGCTCCGTAACAATCGGCAAAATTGTTGGGTGTTATGTTAAAGAATTCTGAGAGGGTCTCAATAAAGTCTATCTTATCGATAGGGTCGGTTTTTAACCGACCTTTTATACCTGACCAGCCCCCACCACCAGTTTGAACGCGAAAGCTTTCCGGCATACTGAAAGTTCTTCCTTTTTTCTTTTTAAAATCAATAAATGTTTTATACATTAATGGCGCAGAATTTCCAATTAATGCAGGAATTTGATCCTTTTCGACATTTTCAAGTTCTCTCCTCATAAGTTTTCCATTAACCTCAATGAATGCTTTAAATTTAAAATGAGTTATTATATAAGCTAATAATTTTAAATGATTTAAATACAAGAGAAAAGTAGTATCTATATCCCAAATATTGGTAATATCCCTATAGAATAAATAGCCACGTTTATCCTTCCATTTTCCCGGCATACGATTTAAAAATTTCATTGCAGGCGCAAAGAGTATTAATTTTTGAATTGATGACATGTGCGAATATTCTTCAAAGACTCTCTTATAATTCTCTTGAACAACTGCAATATCTTCAGGCCCTCGTCCGACAATACTAGGGTCTCCCGAAGTACTACTGCTGATTGTCCAGTGTGATAGTGTTTTAAAAGGAATCCGTAATAATTGATCAAAAATTTTGTTTGAGGCTTTGAAAATATTCCAATTCACATATGGAATTTCTTCTAAATTAGAATTATCTAATTGTGTATCGAAATTAAAATCCTTTTCTTTACATAAGTTGTTATAAAATGCACAATCCTCAGCAGTTTTTTTGATCTCTTGCCTTAAAACATCAAAGAATTTCCTACTACTCATAATACTATCATTTATATAAAAAGAGATAAAGTTTTCTTTCAAATTCATATGAAAAATTTTATTTAGAGGAGTGTGAAAAAAGAAAAGAGTTTATCGGAGAACATTCATATTACTTAAAGAATTGGGAATAATTATAAAAGAAACCGATATTTATGAAACAGAACCTGCAACTGAGGAGTATTTAAACAACTTCATTATTTAGAAAAACATTTTCTCCATCATCAATAACAATTTTTTAAACTAAAGCAGAAGAATATTAAATGTAAATAGACTTTTTGGAGATGTAAAATCTGACAAAAATAAACATACCTCTTTCGCAAGCGTTTCGTCTTGCCTATCCGAAGATAGTTTGTTTGATCACGGCCAAGGAGAATATAATAACATTGGCATGGACAACGCCTATTAGTTTTCAACCCCCAATTTTTGGGATTTCCATTGGACCTACTCGCTTTACACATACGTTGATAAAAGAGGAGGGAGAATTCGGAGTCAACCTCCCAACAATGGAAATTGTGGAGAAAGTGCTATATTGTGGGCGGAATTCTGGTAGATATGTAAATAAATTTGAGGAAACTGGATTAACTCCGATATCGGCTAATATAATCAAGACAAATTTAATCAAAGAATGTGTTGCAAACTTTGAATGTAAAGTCATGGATGTGCAAAAATATGGGGACCATAGTCTTTTCGTGGGTCGAGTTGTGGCGGCAGTTTGTGAGGAAGGAAAGTACCTCTCGCTAGAAAAACGATTGAAAATTGAGGACCTCGAGTTGGTATATCATTGTGGAGGAGATCTTTTCTGCTCGAATCAACATACAATCGTATCGCCTAAACCTAAATGAATTTTCAAAAAAAAGTATTTAGTTATGATTTTGGGAGTCCTCGTTCAGAAAAGAAAAAGAGGGATTAGAGTTATTTCAG
Organism: Candidatus Helarchaeota archaeon; assembly: GCA_013375405.1. Next base: position 7,751 of record JABXJU010000152.1, on the reverse strand, counting down.
GTATTTCACAGCATGCCTATTCAGTTGGATGATGGAGATAATAGAGAAGATTAGCAGGACAATGAAACAGATCGGTATAATATAGATATGCATCCATATATTCACATTTTGGAAGCCTGGAGAAGGATTTAACAATGTGAAAAGATCTGAGAATCCAATACAGGAATATATGATAATAAACATTCCTAATCGAGAAATCCTCTCACCAATAACTGGTTTTGTTTCAGTTAAACCCAATCCTTGTTGCCTTGCACGACAATATTCTTGAATGATAGCAAGTAATAGGCCCATCAACCCGATTACCGTGATAGTTATAAGCAAGAAGTTGCTATATGTTGCTTGAGCAGTAGAATTAGTAAATATGAAGTAGATTGGCCCAAGGACCCATAGGATATCCCCAAACTTGTCTAAGATCGCATCATAGTAAGCTCCTAAGTCGGTTTCAGTATCAGTAAGGTAAGCTACAACTCCATCGATGCTGTCAGTCGATCCAGAGAGGATCAGGAATAGAACTCCGAGAACAATCCAAGTATGGCCTAAAAACCAGCATTCCAAGGCCCATAAGCCCCAAATCACCCCTAAAATGGAAACTTTATTTGCATTTATTCCTAAACGCGCATACCACTTCCCAGCAAAAAAGAATGATTTTAAATAGGGGGGGAGTGGTCCTTTAATTTCTTCAATCGGTGTTTTTACATCATGGTGCTCCAACCATTCGCGGAAATAATCGTTAAACGTTGCCTCTTTAATAGTGAGTTTTTTGCGGGTCAAAATTGAATGAACTATGAAAATCACTGAAATTGCAGATATCATGATTAGGTAAATGAGGTGAAAAATTTCAAATTCGTTCATATACATCCCATCCGAATTCTTTTTGGAATAAAATATTACATCTACGTGAATACAGTTTTTCAGATAAACTTTTCTATCAATTTCATATGAAAGAGTATATTAAAATTAAAGAGGGGATAATTCGAGACGCTTAAAATCCTATTTCAAAATTATTACTTAAAAAATTAGATTGATGAAGGATAACATTCAAAGTCAATTAACAATATATAGAAATTTTACATTACTAAATTTAAATGAAACTTAGATTCCTTAAAATGAAGAAAAGGTCATTTTTATTCCTTTTATTCTTACTAATTGTCATTCTGCCCCTTTTAGGAGTCTACTTCTTATTAATCCTAAACGATACAATATCTAGTCCTATTCATATACATCTAACTTGGCAAAATGAAACTAACACAACAATTACCGTAACTTGGCAAACTGACTTATCTAATTCTGGTGATCTTGTATTATATGATAATATCTCGCATGGAGCTGAACCTAGTGCATATCGCCATAATGTCACTGGTATAAATTACACCTACACTGGAGCTTCAGGTTATATCCATGAAGTTGAATTAACGAGCTTAACTCCAGACACTGTCTATTATTTCATCTGCGGGGGACCAAAAGGGGGCTATAGCATTGAACGGAGCTTTCGTACAGCACCATCCGCCTCATCACATGTCAGATTTGTAGTTGGGGGTGATAGCAGAAGTCAACCCACTGAACGAGAAGAAGTATCACAGGCAATGGCTAAGTTTAATCCAGCTTTCGTGATGCATAGTGGAGATATGGTTGCTGATGGACGGATTCAAAGTAATTGGGACACTTGGTTTTCGGATCTACATTCCAATTGGATTGGAACAAATAATCAGACGATCCCCATCATACCTGCAATTGGTAATCATGAAGAAAATTCTGTTAATTATTACGGACAGTTTGCCTTGCCTGGAAATGAGATGTGGTTTTCCTATAATTGGGGTCCTGATATTCATATAGTGGTTCTTAGCACTGAAACCACTATTAGTGGGGCTCAGAAAACCTGGCTTGAAAGTGATTTAGCCAATCATTCTGATTTTAAATGGAAATTTGCTATTTTACATCAACCTCCCTTTCCTGCGACTCGCCCCGCGGGGAACGCTGGTGTTCTTGCAGAATGGGTTCCTTTGTTCGATAAATATCATGTTGATATTGTCTTTTCTGGACATGATCATTCGTATTTACGATCGCAACCGATTAATTGGACCGCTTCTCAAACTCAACCACAACCTTATGAAAATGGAACAGTTTATATCACATCAGCCGGTTGGGGCGCACCGTTGTATAGCCTTCGCTCACATTGGTATGATGCTTACGGTGCGGAGAAAAACCATTTTTGTCTAATAGACGTTTTTAAGAACGGATCGCTCCATATTCAAGCAAAAGATATACAGGGAAGCACATTTGATGAAGTATGGATAGTAAAAAATATATCATTGCCTCTATCTATGTCTATTAACATAACTACTTCAACTAATCAAAGTGCGCTCCCAATTGATCTGACATGGAATGCAACAGGGATTATTGATCATTATAAAGTTTATATCGACGGTCAATTCAAGCAATATCTTGCATCTATAGTGAAATCATACAAAATTACTAATCTCACGGAGGGTAACCATATGATCGATGTGGCGGCTTTCGATCCTTTAGGGAATTCAATTAATGCTACTAAAACACTAACATTGACGGTTGAAGAGGGCGAACAACCCGATATCTTTAACTTGGATTTTCCATGGTGGCTCGTTGGAGTAATAATATCTGAAACAATCGCTATCATCGCCCTAGCATTCATGGACCTCAAAAAAGGCATTTTTCGGAAGGATTAATTCGAATGATTGAGAGGAGAATACTTTCAAGCTTCTCTCTATGTTAAAATTATCAGATTAAAGAGATATAATATACGCTCAATGTTCGACAAAATTCCTATAATTTAAAGAATATGAAAAGAAATAGAAAAAAGTATATGAGTATTCTTGAGAAACTTGAGATTTTAGGTGCTTCTGCAAAATATGATACATGTGCAAGTACCGCTTCAAATCGAACAGTTAAAGGATCGGGGTATATTGGGGCACCGTTGAGGTCTGGAGTATGTCATTCTTTTTTACCTGATGGGCGATGCGTCACGCTTTTAAAAGTGTTATATACAAATAAATGCATACATGATTGCAAATATTGTTTCAATTCCACCTCGTTCGCGCATGATAAAACATCGTTTGAGCCCCATGAATTAGTAAAACTATTTATGAATTTATATCTCCGAAATTATGTGGAGGGACTTTTTTTAAGTAGTGGAGTATGTCGAAATGCGGACAAAACGATGGAGGAAATGATTGAGGTAGTACAGCAATTAAGAATGAAAGAGCATTATGAAGGCTATATTCATTTAAAGGTCCTTCCCAGCGCGCCGTATTATCTTATTAAAGAGGGATCTGATTATGCCGATCGGCTAAGTGTTAATTGCGAAGCTCCTAATAAGAGTCGATTTCAAGATTTGAGTGGCACTAAAGAATTTAAAAGTGATATTTTAACGCGGATTGCCTGGATAAAAGGATTGAAAAAACGTGGAAACCTTCCAGCAGGGCATACAACCCAGTTTGTGGTGGGAGGAGCTGGTGAATCTGATCGAGAATTATTAAAGATGTCTCTTTGGCTCTATGATAAAATGGTTTTAAACCGTGCATATTATTCTGCTTTTCACCCGATAAAAGGAACTCCACTTGCAAATGTGCCACCCACACCTGTAAGAAGGGAACATAGGCTCTATCAGGCAGATTGGCTCATGCGAGTATATGATTTCAAATTCTCAGAACTTGAATTAGCGTTCAATGATAATGGATTTATTCCTCTTGCAAAGGACCCTAAGCTGCTTATCGCCAAGGCAGATCCTGATAGATTTCCTCTTGAAATTAATGAAGCAAGTTTTGAAGATTTATTGCATATTCCAGGAATTGGGCCCATTTCTGCGAGAAGGATAATAAATTTGCGGAAAAATAGAGTAATTATTGAAGATTTCCATCAATTAGCAAACATTGGAGTAGTTTTAAAGCGAGCACGCCCCTATATTGTCGTGGCACATAAAAGACAAACCCAATTGGATAATTTTCTAGAAAAAAAAGATATTGAGGCTGTTCAACACGTCTTGTATAAATGGTACTAATCTCACCAAAAAAACAACAGGATATTTTATAGAATTAGCTAGTCGACATAGGAAATCGCAACGTGACGATTTAATTCCACGCGTTAAGAAAATTTTAAAAGAAAATCCGGCGGTTATTCACAACAAAATGACTAAATTGGCTAAACAATTTTATCTTCGCGGTAGAGAGGTTATGGGAGAATATCATCGATTAAATGCCTTCGTTCGTTTTGAAGTTTATCCTGAATATCTTCTTGTGAGTGAAGTACGCCCAGATCATGATGTTATCGATTTAATATTTAATTATTTTCGTAGGCGATATCCAGATTTCATTATTCTTTTTTACGATGTAGATTATGGAAATCTCTCTACGAGACGTTGTGAAATTCAATTTCCCAATTTTAAATACAAAAGGAATTACTGGTACTTTCCACGAAATTCAATCCCTTTGCTTGAAATTCGAAAAAATATCCGAATGCAACTCCCCGATACCCTTCCAGTTGAAGATTTTACCACACAGATATGGGAACGCTATTATGACTCCCAGTATATCAAAGATCGGAAAAATATTAAGCTTGCACGGAAAGCACTTCCAAAAAAAATGATTAAGAAAGCGGGAGGAGGATTATCATATGAGGCCAAACGACTGGATGAAGAGGAAAAGGAGAGACAAAAGAATTCGTTATTAGATTTTCTGTAATTTCATTTTTTTTCAAATGAAGCTGTGATAATACATCCTTTATTGGTAAATTCTATTTCTAACGGAACTTTAATATACGCGAGAAATTTTTTAAACAGCGGCGAACACCAATATTTACAATATCCCACTCCTTCTGATGCCCATGGATAATCCTTGCAGCCTAATTTTTTAACCGCTTTATTGAATTTCCTCTTAGCAGTACATTTAATTATTGTAATCTTCCCATAATCATCAGTTATTTGAACGGATTCATAACATTTCAGGGGAATAAGAAACTGCCCTTCGTCGATTAGGGTTTTGATAAATGTGTTCAAAAGCGCTTTTCTTGCTAATTTATTTAACATTTGAATTAGGACATTTTTAAGAGGCCCAATTCTACGTTCCACTGATAAATTCACATCCCATGAAGTGTATTTCTCAACATCTTCCATCGAAAAATTCTCATACAAATACTTCATGATGAAGACATTCTCGTTTGTTAAAGAATCGATTGCGGTATCAAATTTGTCCTTATCTGGTTTTTCTTTTATGCCTAATTCGCTCATGAACTAACGCCACCTATTAAAAGCAAAATTCATCTTATTAGGAAATGAGAGGTTGTTGAAATTAATAAAGATTTTTTGAAAAAAGGTATTAAAATAATCGGGGTGGCCAAGCAGTAAGGAACCAGCTGAGGAGGATTGTTACAACTATAGTAGAAGATAATATACATCGAGTTTTTTGGAACACATATCCGGCAAGAAGACTTATCCCAAAGTTTAAAGTTGTAAATACAATCAGACCTATAAGTGGTAAATTTATTACTGGAAGATTTTCATTGAGAGTTATAGAGCTAGGAAATCCTACAATTTGTTGGGTTACGAAAAACAATACATAACTTCCGATTCCCTGTAAAATTCCAACAATTGCGGCAGATACGAGAACTTCGGTATATTTCCCCAGGTTCGTTAGTTTCCTTTGGATAAGCCCTCGGCCCCAGAGTTCCATGACAAATGCATAAGGTAAAAACGTTATAAGAACTATTAAGAAATTACCGAAACTCGCCGGTACAAGTTTAAGTGCGAAGTCTGAAACTGCGAGAGAGGTAATACCCACTAGAAAAAATCCTCCTATTATTCCAATAAGAATTCCATAAATAGCTCCAGGAGGGTTAAAACCAAAGTCTATGATTGTAGTACTGAATTGCCGTTTTTCATACCATAAAAGGAATAGTAAGACTGGAACGGAGAGGAGCGCTATGAATATAAAAAAAAGGCTTAGTAGGTCAGTAAACATTATCGGAATCCAAGAATGAAGTCCAGGAATTTTAAATATGATTAAGGGGATCAATGCACTTATTCCTGCAAATAAAGCGAAATACATTGCGAATTGGATACCCTTTTGTTTCAGTGTAATGTTTTGTATAGTGGTTGATCTTTTTTCTACCTTTTTAGAGGTCCAGCCTGCCAGATAGGAAGTGAGCACAAAGAAGCCTAACAGCCCACCGAGAAGTGTAAGCATAATCCCAGAGACCATCACTAATGTTGTCATTGTATTTACAGGTTCTCGAAGTCCGCCATAAAAGGTTAGATCCATCCAAGCAACTGTTTCATTGAAGGTTTCTGGCATAAAACATTCCATTGCATGTTCAACATTATGCTCCACCACTAATTTTCGCTTACCACTGGAATTAGTATAGATCTTGCCGGGAATAACATCATCTGCGCGTCCAGTGTCGTTCCAAATGGCTTTTGCTAAAATTTCTTTGTTCTCTTGAATACTAAAGGCTTCATCCAAATCACCATTTATAAGGAGAAGGTTTGAGCTGTAGTTTTGGTTAACATACACGATGGGGGAACGATTATATAATTCAGCAGGATCAGATAAATTTACATGAATATTCATAAGCGGACTTAACATATTGAAAACAGAAGAAACGGAAATACCAGCAAATTTTGCAGCTATATCAGAAATATTAGCGCCCGTTGAGATAGGGATTGTTGCATTGACGCGAGGATCTTTTGCGCCTACGATAGTTGCACATATCGCTCCATGGGAGTGCCCAATGATACCTACTTGAGTATCATTGATTCCATACGTCGCATTCTTTGATAACATATAAGTAATTGCTGTGCGAAAATCTTCTATTTCGTGATAAGCTAGAGTACTTTCATTGCCTGAGGTTTGATGCCCACGCGCATTAAAGCAGTAACATATATATCCATGTCTGGCGAGTTCCGCAGCGAGTGGGTAGAAGAACTCTTTAGAAACTGTAAATCCGTGCATCAACACGATTAATGGGGCGCTATCAGTGGGTTGATGTCCTTCAGGGAGAACGACAGTCCCTGTAATTTTTGTACCATCAAATGAAGTAAAGTCATCGTCTATTAGCGTAACACCTTGGAAAGTTACCGTATATGAAAGAAATGGACCGGCAATCATGAGCGCGATTGCACCAATTAAGACAATTTTTTTAAATTTCATTTTTCATTTTACCTTCAAATTCAATTTCTCATTTTATTTTCATCAAATTCCATCGAATTTTGAGGTTTAATTGATGTAATAAAAAATTGAAACCTCTAATAAATAAATGATCCCCTGAGAAAAAGTTTTATTTTGCATTTTCGACGTAAGTTTATCGTATTTTGAGTCTTTAAGTAGTGATTGAGTTATGGCAGAAATCATATTAACGCCGAAAGAATTGCCAACGATACCATTAGAAGCTGAAATTTCACCTGATAATTTCGCGTCCAAGAGTATTGAAGATATTAAGAAGTTTAAAATTATGAAAGGGAATCGAGAGAGGGAATTAGGAGAATTTTTTGACGTAAGTGGAGATTCAGCTTCAGAAAATCCAGCAGATATTAAAATTATCGTCGATGGTAATATAGATAGGGTGAAATATATTGGAAAAGGAATGACAGCTGGTGAAATTGTAATTAAAGGTAATGTAGGCATGCATGCTGGAGATGATATGAAAGGAGGAAAGATATTAATAGAGGGGGATTGTGACGATTTTTGTGCTTTGGAGATAAAGGGTGGTGAATTTGAAGTTAAGGG
>JABXJU010000410.1 GCA_013375405.1 Candidatus Helarchaeota archaeon | reverse complement strand
TAAATATTTTGTTTCAAAACTATTTTCTAATTTATTAATCGTTAAGAACTCGGTATCTGGCATAGGATTAGCTTCAGCAACTTCCACTTCAAAGGAAAAGTTATTTAAGTCTGAACCGTATTGATATACCAATAGGTTAGGAACACCCAACATAATATCTTCTTGGTGAAGAGTAATGAGCCCCTCAGCATAACTACCTTGATAAAAGGTCGTCTTAGTCGCATCATAGGTGTTTAATTCCGATACACATTCCATATCAAATACATCATTATCATTGGAGCTTAATAATTCTGAGGAATCAACTATTGCCATCTTTCCAACATCATATACAGGGGCATGGACTACCCGAACATATAGACGATAATCATCCATAGAATCAAAGGAAATACTACCACTACTAAACATGGACTCATCAAAAATTCGGGCATGCTCAGAAATATATTTATCATCAAAAGTGACATTAAAATTAACTAAACCGTTATGGTCAGTTATCTGATAATTCCAATAATAGGAACAATACTGTTCCGTCTCACCCGACATGGGATCTAAATAATTCCACACTTCAGGTCTGGTAAACATTCTTGAAACGGAATACTCATCATCCCTAACACCTGGACCATGACAAGTCGGAATACCATCTTTCATGAACCAAGCAGTACCCAACGCTTCAGAATCTATATATTCACCATCTTCATCCTTCCAATCAATGATCTTATAGTTAAGCCCCGACTTAGGCTTCCAACCGATCTCCATCCAAACAAGCTGATTCTCTAAAGCTTTACCTTCCTCATCTAGTAATTGATACTGGAAGTTATAAGTATCAGTTACGGTGCGATGTAAGTCTAAGTAGGTAAACGGCTCACCTTCATGCATGGCTTCTTGAGGATTGGTGGTGGTTACATATTGCCTCTCTGGAATAATTGCCCACCGGTCAACTGCTTGAGAAAATTCAGTAGGGATAAGCTGGATCTTGCTCTCCATACCATTAACGGTTAAGGTGAACATCTGCTCTACTGAGTAGGAAGTATTATATACACAATTAAAGCCTGAATAGTCTACCTCAAGGTACTCATCACTGTAATTAGTCAAGTTGGTTGGCAAATACACGAGACGCATAATTCTTTCTTCATTTAACGGAATTGGAAGATCAACCTCGTTCATAAAGAAGGTAAAGTCAAACTCACCACTTTCAAGGAGCGGTACCTTCGCAATCGGTCTCCAGATTCCGTCATAACCAAGAATTTCAAGAACCATATTTATAACTGGATTAATCTCTTCGGTAAGATATCCTTCATAGTTAATAAAAAAAGTATCATTAATGAGGCAATCCGGAGTTATTGAACTGTAGAACGTATAGAAGATTAATTGATTATTATTCTGTCCTGTAATATTATAATCTGTGCTATACTCAAATCCTAATGGATGATATCCAGAACCATCACCAATTAAAATCAGAGATTCATCCTTTTCATCTTCAAGAGTATAATGAGTTAATTTCAAAAGCGGTATAAAAAGATATTCAACCCTTAAGTCCACAGGTTCCACTGTACCTGTGTAAGTGACCTTTAATTTGTCTATACC
>JABXJU010000409.1 GCA_013375405.1 Candidatus Helarchaeota archaeon | reverse complement strand
CTATTTTTTACTTTATAAGATTGGATTTCCCCAATTACCTATATTTTTTGCTTCCCATCTAAATATTCTTAATACGGTGAAAATTTATGTTTTCCTTTTCAATCCTCGGGAAGCCAAGGCTTCAGGGTCTTTGGCTTCCACTCGCCTCAATATTATTGGGATTCCTTGGTATTATCTACCATTATCTCTTCCATTTTTAAACTTCTGGAAGACTAAATTTCTTTCTATATTTGTTAAATATTTTTACCCGATAAAAAAGGCTAGAAAAAATCTTTCGTATTAAGATTCCAAAAAGATTTTCTATTTTCCCAGACCCTAAATGCTTTGATAAATACTAAAAAACCAATCCAAAGATTTTTATAAGGCCCAAGGGGGAATATTTTCTAATTTATAGCATACAAGTCTTGAGATGCCTTCTTCTGTCTCTTCATATATATATAAAAGACCATTAGAAAAAGTCATCGGATTATAGGAAAGCATAAACAGGTGGGTATTATCAGACATTCTAAGGTAAAAGCTACCTCCATATTTTCCTTTCATGCTATAAACATCTACTTTTATCAAGTTTTTCTTCTCTATAAAAGTTGATGTAAGCAGCCATATTTTATCGTTATAAATCCAGATTCTCTGTATATCATCTATAGTTTTCCTTATATATAGACGTGAATTTTGGCCAGGGTTAAGTATTTTTCTCCAACTTTTTTTTATCTTAACTTTTTTATAATCCTTTTTTATTAAAATAGATAATTCTTTTTTTTGAAGGTCAAGAAGCTTAACTTCATAGTTTCCATTATTAGAAATATAGAAACTGTTGTTATTTTTTCTTGCTATCTGAATAAAATTTATATTCAACACAATATTTCTGCTTAAAAAATATTTTTTATTAAAATAAATATTTTCATCTCTGGAATTTTCCCCTTCTTCATCAATTGAGAAGAGTCTGACTTTTGTATTTAATGTGGCTTCTCCTTCAATATTTCTGTAAGATTCTATAAAAAAGTAAAATCTATTATTATAAAAAGTGAGAAAATTCGCCTTGATTAGATTTAACAAGATTGAAGACTCACTCTCGAATTTTCCGGAATAGTTAAATTTAAGAAACTTAGAAGGTGCTCGATTAAAAGCTATTATTTTTTCCTGTTCAGGATATATCCCACAGATATCTGACATTTCTCCTGGTCCTTGTCCTTTTTTAAAAATATTTTTAATAAATTCACCTTCAGGTGAAAATAATAGCAGTTGGTCGTAGTCTTTAACGCAAATATAACCTTTTTTGTCAACAACAAGGTACCTTGAAAATTTAAAATAGAACAATTCTGGCTTATCTTGAATTGTAAATTTTTCCTTTAAACTAACTACTGAATAGTTTTGATTGTTTCCATATGTAAACAGGATATTAGTAATAACCATAAAAAAGTATAAAACAATCTTTTTCATTTTTATTTCAAATCAATCCACTATCTATTCAACCATCGGGAAGCCAGGGCTTTAGGGTCTTTGGCTTTTCAATCCAGCCAGCCTCTTCCTAGCATCCTCAATCTCAGTAATACCAATATCAGCGTCCTTTCATAGGCTGCAATTGAG
>JABXJU010000408.1 GCA_013375405.1 Candidatus Helarchaeota archaeon | reverse complement strand
CCGGTCTCTTTATCATATCCATAAAGATCTACAATTTCAGCAAAATGAGGATTATGCATGAAATCTATTTCCATATTTATATACTGCACTCCGTCCATGGAAGGATTCAGACTAACCATATCGATAGTAGGTTGCTCATTAATTAGATCAGCATCAACTTGAGCATCGAGAATCTCCAAAGCAAATTTGCCTGCCAACCTTCTCATTTGATGGTGACCCATAAATATTGCAGTAACATTTATTACCAATTCCTTTCCTTCACCGAAACACTCGAACAAATTCTTAAGAGATAAACCGCTTTGTTTTAAATTAATTGTTAAATCATATAATTGGTATGGAGTCTCAACTACAGCATAATCTTCAACGTGAATCGTACCAATTTTATCATATGCTCCGGTCTCTAACTTATAGAAGTCCAAATCAATATCATAGACACTTTGTGTGCCCAATATATTAGTAGTGTCTTCTCCTCCCACAAATCCACACTTAAACTTTAAGTCTAAGTCAAGGTCAAGTAAAATTGCGTCCTCATAATTGGCAATAGCAAATGGGAATTTAAGACTGTTGTATTGCAATAAATGAGTTTTTTCTTCATATAAATCAGTAGTCCAATTACCAATATAATGCACAACTCCTCGGATGGTATCATCATCATTAATAGTGACCACATCTTCATTAAATTCGATATAATCAATTTCGCCATCAGGCTTTAAATACACAAAATAGGGCTCATCTTGATAGAAAGAATAATCTACCTCAAAATTTGCGGTGAAAAATTCTATGGGATCTCCGTTATCACGTATGATATTTTCCACAATGGTTATGTTATCATATCCAGAAGGCGGTCTAAAAATATAATCATTGTTCTGATCTTGCTCAAAATCAACCCACAGCTCCATCGTGAAATTAAATCTCTTATAATTAATGATAGCGTCCATTGGTAAGTATAATCTTTCTTCAGATCTATTAAATCTCCAAAAGTCATCCCCAACAGGATCTTCAGGAGTGGGATCAGTTAGGACACATACCATCCTAGGATCATCATTAATCCCATATACATCTACAATTCTTGCTATATCTCTAACATTAATTCCGCTTAGCGTACCAGTAAGGTTGATCCATGGTTCTTCAAGTGAAGAAGGTCGATCATACTCATTTGCATGATCATTCGAAAAGGCTATATTTTTCTTGATGACATCAGTTACCTTAAATGCACGAGCATAAGAATGCAAGCAATTGAGCCCTGAAGTAATATTCATTCTACTTGAAGTAATATTTGTATCAAAGTTACTCTCATAAACAATATCCCAGCCTGAAGGAGAAGAAGAGGGCTTACCGGGAATGGTATAAATCAATCCTAATAAAGTAATATAAGCTTGCCCTCCATAAAAACTAACTAAATTGGAAAAGTCATATTTCTCTTTTGTAAGAGCAAATATAATAGTACAATTATCGGAATTTGTACCCGCGTCATTACTAAAATAAAGACTTGGTGAATGCAGTAGTTGAACCGTATCAAATTCGCCTTGTTTTGTAAATGCTACCTTATCACCATCCCATACTGGATGGGGGCTACTCAGTTCGCTATGA
>JABXJU010000151.1 GCA_013375405.1 Candidatus Helarchaeota archaeon | reverse complement strand
TCCGATCTTGTTGAGTCATGTAAATCCCTCAAAGAAAATGATGTAATAAATTCAATATGATATGTAATATGATTTGTATCTTTTTTTGAAACTTTTCATCCACTTATTTTTATATTTCGAGAAAATATCAGGATACTTCCAGTCCATCCTAAACCTGGTTGCCCCATTGTATGGGTTAGAGCAATATTGAGATTCCTATCGGGGATTTGACGTTTTGCTACCTCTTTATCCTTTCGCATTTGGTAAAGGACCTCAGCAACTTGTCGGACACCTGTCGCTCCGAGGGGATGGCCGCACGATAGTAATCCTCCAGAGGGGTTTATTGGAAGATCCCCATCAATTTCGGTTATGCCTTCCTCCAACATTTTCGGAGCGTCGCCCTTCATACACCATCCTAGATCTTCATAATGCAACAGCTCAGATATTGAAAAACAATCGTGAACTTCAGCAAATCCTCTCTTGAAGAAATCCCTTGCCTCTAATTTTGCCATTTTGAATGCCTTTTCCGCTACTTCAGTATTAGGCATGGTCGTCAAGTCGGATAATAATTCTGTTGTAAAAGAACTTCCCATGGCGGAACTTTTCACCCATGCGGGCGTGTCAGCATGTTTTTTCGCCAAGTCTTCACTCATTAAAATTACAGCCGCGGCTCCATCTGTTTTAGGACAGCATTGGGCTCTCGTTAAAGGTGGATTGATCATCTTGTCGTTGAGAACCTCTTCGACTGTCATAGGGATTCGATACTCCGCTTTTGGATTTTTTTGCGCGTTCCGTCGACTTTTCACCACAACTTCTGCAAGGTGTTCTTGAGTGGTCCCAAATTCTGCCATATGACGGTGCGCCGCCAGTGCAAAATACCCTGGAGGACCTACCATACCTAAACTCGACGCAAATGGAAATTTTGGCAGGGCTTTCATTTCGAGCTGGAACCGGGTCTGCCCCCCTGAAACTACGGCCATCGAGCTATCCTTCATTTTCTCAATGCCGACAACCAACACGATGTCGTGCAAGCCTCCAGCAATCGACATCCATGCGTCTCGAATTGCATTCGAACCGGAAACGCATGCATTTTCTACTCTCGTAATAGGCATTCCTAACATATCTAATTCGTAAAGAATTTCATGTCCCATACCTACCGCTCCAGTTGTACCTATATAACAAGCATCAACTTCTTTAGAATCTATTCCAGCATCTTGAATAGCGTCAATTACTGCTGGTCTTCCCATCTCTTGAAATAATAGATCAGAATGGCGACCAAAGGGAAAGACTCCCGCGCCAACAACAGCAACATTTCTCATTTCCATACATCTCCTATCATTTTAAAAACAGTTAAGGATTTATCCGGAACGACTTCAACTTCACCATTTATTTTGATCTCATCAAATGATGATTCAGTTTTTACTAATCCTAATACGTCTACATACACTCCTTTCTCAGTCGAAAATCTTGCAACGCCATAAGCATAGGGTGGCTTGAGGCGTCCAATCATGGATCGCGTGTGCGAGACCGTGTAACTCATCAACTTGCCTTTTGGTCCCAAAGGAAGTGGAACCACGTCCGTGGATTGACACTTGTTGCAGAATTCTCTAAATGGAAATCTAATATGCCCACAATTATTGCATTCAACTGCTTTTAATTTATCATCAATATATAAGCTCATCACAAGACCTCTAAATCTTTAGTTTCGTTTCAATTTATAACCCGCTTTATCCCTATCATATGTAGTTTTGGTAATTCCTTGCTTTTTTAGCTCCCGTTTTAGGATTCGATGTACGGCATTTTTTGGAAGTTCAGACACGAAATCAATATATCTAGGTACCATAAAATGTGCCATTTTACCTTGACAAAAGTCTAAAAGTTCCTCTGGAGTCATAGTTTCACCTGGCTTTAAAACCACGGCAATCATCACTTCATCTTCCCCTAATTCAGATTTAACTCCAAAAGCTGCCGATTCTAAAATTTTTTCATTTTGATTGATAATTTTTTCAATACTAAATGAGGCTATATTTTCGCCTCGTCTTCTAATAGAGTCTTTCTTTCTATCTACAAAATAATACCAGTCATCTTCGTCTTTATATACTAAATCCCCTGTACTAAACCAATTTATACCATTTTTATCTTGTATGATTAATTTTTTCGAGGCCTCTACATTTTTATAATATTTAACCTCTCTTTGTGCTGCTTCTTTTTCCTTCCATTCAAAAACAAGCTCGCCAACTTCATTTGGTCCTAAATGATTTCCATCATCATCCAAAACCGAAGCATTTGTACCTATTAATGCTTTCCCCATTGAACCTATTGGTTGTTTTTGTCCCATGGAAGTAAGCATAAAACCCCCTCCATCTGTAGCACCATAGGCTTCGTTTAAAGGGATACCAAATCTATTTTCAAAAGCTTCCCACACTTCTTTAGGGCAAGCAGCACTATTAATGCGAGTTATGCTATGTTCTTTATCGTTTGGTTTTTCTGGTTGTTTCATTAAAATTGGAATCATTCCTCCGAGACCATTAAAAACAGTGACACCGTATTTTCGACAAATATTCATATGGCGACTTGCACTGAATTTTTTAGCAAGAATTACAGGGCGCTCTGCAAAAAAACCTAGCATAGACGTAAGAAATAGGGCATTAGCATGAAATAGAGGTAAACAAGTAAAAAGGATGTCATCATCATTAACAAAGTTTTTCGCAAATGCAGATAATGTTTGTAGGTTCAAACCTCCTAACATCCTTCCCTGCCAGAACATAACACCCTTTGGTAATCCTGTTGTACCTGCTGTATACATTAATACTGATAAATCCTCAAGACTAATTTCAACATCAATCTCCTCATCAGATGCTTGCATTACCTCTTGAAGAGATATCATTCCTTCCGGTAATTCAAAATCATTTGGAGCTTCATTTAAATCGACAATAAAATGTTTTATATTCTCTAATTGATCTTTAATTTCCAAAATAGTCTTTAGATATTCATGATTGATAATAACAGCTTTAGCATCCGAGTGATTTATTATATATTTAAGACCATCTCCCTTTAAACCCGTATTGACCAATACTGTATATGTCCCTATTTTAAAGGAACTAAGAAAAACTAATAAAAATTCGGGGGAATTATTTTCCATTAATGCTATTCCGTCGCCTCTTCTAAGTCCTAGATTTAATAGACCATTACTTATTCGATTTGATAACAAATGTATGTCTTTATAAGTATATTTCTCATCAATGCCTTTATCAAAATCTTTAACAAATGTTAAAAAAACTTTATCTCCAATACTTTCTGCTTTATGTTGTATAACTTCCCTAAGAAGAGTCTTTCTTCTCATTCTAAATTTTTTCTTTGACATGGTGCTTTTACCTTCCTCTTTTTTGTTTAATTATATCAAATTTTCCTTGCAAAAGTAGCTGCATCTTTCATTGCTGCTTTAATATCACCTGGTCTCTTACCATCTCCAATACTTACAATTTTAGGAACGATATCTTTGAATTTTTTCTTTAATTCTTTATTATTTCCTCTACGAGCGCCGCAATAAATGAAATTATCAAATTCAATTGATTGTTCTTTACCGTGTTCATCAATAAAATTAGCATTACCTTTAGTGACTTCTAAATTTTTAATTTTCACATAGATGGGGATATTATTTTTTTGAAAATATTCAAGAATCCATAAACGTCTTCCCGTTGCTGGAAGAATCTCCGATGCAACCAATGGACCTGGACCGACAAGTGCTTTAATATTATACCCTTCTTCCCTTAAAGTTATGGCAGTTTCTGCCCCTCCTTTCCAAAAGGTGTTTAAGCCCCGTATAACTAAATTTTTACCCATTGGTTTAGTTTTTAAAATTGCTTCCGCTTGGGTCAAAATATTCGGGGTATCTTTCAACTTTTCAGGTAAAAATTCACTCGAACCACACGCTAGCACTAATACATCAGGTTTTAAAGCAGCAATTTCATCTTCAGTAAGAACTTTATTAAAGATAATGGGCACTTTTAATTTATCCAATTGAATTTCTAAGTATTTTACAATATTCATAAAGTCCCCTTTCTTATATTCTTTTGCCACAATAGGCATTATTCCTCCCAATTTATCAGTTTTCTCATATATTGAGACTTCATGACCTCTTAATTTTGCAACTCTTGCCGCTTCCATCCCAGCAATTCCAGCGCCTAATATGATAATCTTTCTAGGTTCGGTCGTTTGTACAAGATCCTTATAATTTCTCCCACCAAATTGATCTAAAGCACAAATTTGTGCGGACAGATAACAATCCTGTAAGCATCCTATACAATATCTTATATCGTCTAATTGTTCAGTAAAATATTTGTTTGGCGTGTCAGGATCACAAAGTAATTGTCGCCCCATATAGATAATGTCTGCTTTTCCTTGTTGAATGAATTTATCCGCCAACATAGGATTAGTAATTCTACCAACACCAATAACGGGAATATTAACCACTTTTTTAATTGCTTCAGCTAAAGGAATGAAGGCACCAGGATCATAATAAGTGGGAATTATTATACCATAAGAACTTCGAATCATGTTTCCTTGACTGATATCCATGCAATCTACTCCCACTTTTTCTAAAAGCTGTGAAATCTTTTTTCCATCCTCAATTCTAATTCCATCATCCAAAAGTTCATCGGCAGAAATTCGAACAAAGATTGGTGGTTTTTCACCAATTTCTTTTCTTATTTTTTCAACAGTTTCTTCCACAAATCGATTTCTGTTCTCTAAAGATCCTCCATATTCATCAGTTCTTTTGTTATAATATGGTGCTAAAAAAGCAGAAGCTAATGATCCATGACATGCATGAATCTCAACATAATCAAATCCCGCCTGAATTGCTCTTTTTGCCGCTGCCGCAAATAGATTCTCGAATGTAATTATTTCTTCGATATTCATCTCTCTAATTTGAAGATTGTGTTCTTTAATACCATCAGACCAAGTTGGAAATAATATATTAAAAGCTGAAGATGCTTGTATTGGATTGATATTTGATGGACCAAGAATAAAATTTGAACCCGTACTCCCTAATAGAGCTTTTCCCATTAAATCGAGTATTCCATTTTGAACTAATTGTATGCCAATTTTAACTTTAACATCGGATCCATGTATGAAATCGGTAAATTTCTTAAAAGTCGGAATATTATCATCAACCCCGATATATGCTGCAGTTCCCGCAAATTTTTCAGGATCCACTGCAGCTGCCTCATATGTAATTAATCCAACACCACCACGCGCCCTTTGTCCGTATAGAGTATACGTGACGTCAGAGGGGCAACCAGTCTTATCACTTGAAAAAGTAAGCATGGGTGGAAATCCTAGTCTGTTTTTAACTTCCATTTCCCTTATAATAATTGGATCTTTTAATTTTGGTATGATTTTTCACCTTTTTTTTAAAAAATTTGATATATTTGCAATTATCACTCATCTTTAACAATATATTTCGAAATATCATCCTCATAATCATACAAATGGAATTTATTTGGACTTAATAGAAAATTTGGATCAACGGCCTTCTTCATATCTTTAAAAAATTGGACAAATTGGGGAGTAAACGCATCTGCTTCAACTATTGATTGTGAAATTGATTCTCCAAGCCAATAATGGGCTGCACCATATTTCACTTGAAATCTTATTTTTTTATGCCAAAAGTCCATTGTCGCTTGACGGGTTTCATCCGTATTAATGCCGTAAAACCCTCCCACTAATACACAATGTCCATTAGATAAAACATAAATGACCACGGCAAGGAAAGATAATCCTTGAACAGGGTAATCGTTTTTATATTTTAATTCAAATTGATCAGCTAATTCTACTACTTTTGGCAGGTGAGAAATTGGAATTTTATGACAAGTTGTGCATGACTGTTGACCTGGAATAAGTGAAATAGCCGGATGAAAAGCATTAAAAGTATCTTTTAAATTAAATGTATATTCTGCAGATAATGGTCGGCTTAAATCAATTTCTTGCCACTCAAATGGTCTGGCATCATTTCTTTTCATAATCTCATCAATTTTCTCTAGATAAACATCTATTATCCGTTGATCAAATGCTTCTAATGCAATGTTAAAAACAGGACCTTTCGCATCTACACTTTTTGGTGGCCTTTCTTGTGCTAAGGTCTCTGAAAATTTCACAAACTCTAATGGCAAAATGGATATATTATACAATCCATCTCTTACTTCCATTTGCAGTTTATTAACTATTTTATACATGTTATTGTAATCGTTATTATTAAGAAGATAATTTCTAGGTGTTTTTATTGGAAGTTCTGGAAATAATTTTAAGAATGCTTTCGTCTTAATACCCATTGTTCCCACATCACCCATGAAAAGACCTGTAAAGTCTGGTGCGACTCCATATCTACAAAAGGGCCTCGCATATTTATTAGCGGCGGCTCCTGTTCTTATAATTGTTCCCTGGGGATTGGGTAAAACTACTTCAACGCCTAAACATATATCTGGCACTAAACCATATTTTGTAGATCCTCCTCCTGCGGTGCTATTTGAAAGACCTCCGCCAATAGTTGCTGAGAAACCACTTCCAGGTCCTATCACACCAGTAGTCAAACCTTTTTTCTGTAGTTCTGAGAGTAATGCACCCCACGTGATTCCACATTCAACTTCGCAGTAAAAATCGGTTTCATTTATTTCCAAAATATGATTCATTCTGGTAATATCTAAGAGAATGCCACCTTGAGTAACGGATCCTCCTACCAGATCAGCTCCGCCCCCTCTTGGAACGATATGAATTTTATATTTATTAGCAATTTTGGCAATTGCAGAAACTTCTTCGGTCGTTTCTGGCCGTATTATCATATCCGCCCATCGATCGGGAAAAGCCGGGTCTGCATTTCTTGAATATGCGGCTTTCATGAAATCTTTATCAGTAATAAAATCAGATCCAATTATATCCTCAATTTCTTTATACGCACTTTTAACCTTTGACATCAATTCTCGCCTAATTTCGAATTTCCAATAACTTTCGATTAAAAATTCTTCAATTTAAAGATTGGTTTTTCATTTCTAGAAGATCAATCATCATAATTTCAAACACTACAGCTTTAAAAAAATAGTTAAAAAAAATGATTTAATAAATTGAATCTTAACGTTTTATTCTTGTATTTCAGGACCTTCCTTTCCTTCTCGAAACCATGTCACAGGTCTGTATTCCCGGGGTACCATCCCTTCCTGTTTGAATCTAGGGTAACCAATGCATAAAGCAGTGAGAATATTCCAATTCTTTTTAATGCCGAATTTATTCCTTAATGCTGTTACATTAACGAACCTAGCTATAAATCCATTCCAACAAGCTCCAAGTCCTAATGAATTTGCCACTAAATTCATATTCTGACCACATATACCGATATTCATCTCAATGGTGGGAATAGATCTTACATCACCAACTATTAATATTATAACGGGAGCAACTAAAGAAACAAGCGCATAAGGATACATTTTATCTCCTTGACCTTTTTCTTTCATATTTTCCAGCCACTCATCAATAGGACCTGAAATATGAGGATTATTTTTAACTATAGTTCCCAATCCACCCAAAACAATCCGCGGGTCGAATAGACCTGGACTCATCATTTGAATTATAGGTGCTAAACTATCTACTGATTCATCATTCATATAAGCATTATAGAGAAATTCAATATACTTTGCAGCAGCATCATCCATCTCCTTGATCAGAGCCTTATCAGTAACAACAATAAATTTCCAAGGTTGGCAATTTCCACTACTGGGCGCAAATCTTCCCGCTTCCAAAATCCTTTGAATTAAGTGCTCGGGTACAGGTTTATCAAATCTGAAATTTCTAACACTTCGCCGATTAAGAACAGTTTTTTCGATTGCAGTATATTCTGTTGGATTGCCTTCCTCATCCTTAGGTTCAAGAGGTGCTTTATAAGGTAAGGGATGAGGTTCAGTTTTGAAATACCCTTCGTCTACATGATAGGTAGCAATCATTTGGATTGCATTATTAGGACACGCCGCCAAACAATTAAAACAACTAAAACACTCGTGTATCTTTTTCATCACAGGAATACCATCTGATCCAAGTTCCCATGCTCGGAATGGACAATTTTCCATAGCAAAGCACACTTCGCATTTTTTACATTTACTTTCATCTACTTTCATCTGCCCCATATGGACGTATTCCATATCAGGCCGTAATATTTTTTGTATTTTCTTTTTAGACATTTTTTTAGAAGACATAATTCACTCCTGTCCTTTGACGGTTTATTATCTTTTTTATCCTCATTTTATTAAATATATTTCATTATCAATTTATTCAATCGATTGGTTTATCAATTCCAGGAGATCAATCATCTTAATTTTAGACCCTACAGCTTTAATCGCGTCGGACAAGTTTCTATAACAGAACGGACAAATACTTACAAGGTACTCCGCTCCAGTTTCCTCCGCTTCTTCTATTCGACTCTTTGCAATATCCAAAGATAACTCGGGAAAGGCTTTTTTAACACCGCCTCCAGCGCCACAGCACATTGTGTTTTCTTTAATTGTTTTCATTTCTTTTATATTCGCAATTTTTGCCAAAAGCTTTCTCGGTTCCTCGTAAAGAGGTTCATCCACTCCTCTTCCAGTATGACATGGATCGTGATATGTAGCATTAATTCCTAAATTTTTCAATTTCGGATTTTTTTCGGCAATCAATTGAATTGTGTGTAAAACTTTAATGTCTAACTTCTTCATTTTTTTCTCATAATCTTTTTTAAGAGTTCGATAACAGCCTGCGCAGCTCGTGATAATTGTCTTCGCTCCACTCTTTTGAAATAATTCAAGATTCTGTTCAAGAACAGAATCATAAGCGTTTCGGTCACCTGTACGCATCGCAACAGATCCGCAGCAGATTTCATTTTCTCCAAAAACCGAGAAATCGACCCCCAGTTTTTTTAAGACTTTTGCAGTATTAATTGCTACATTTTGGATTTCAGGGGTAAGAGCTGCTGTACATCCAACAAAGTAGAGAACATCTGCTTTCTCAGAACTGGCATCTTTTACTTTGAAATCTAATTTTTCTAACCACTCGCTTTTTTGTTTATTATCGCGCTGATATGGGTTTAATTTTTCAACCAACGCTCGATTCATCGATATATGCTCCACTAATCCCATCTCAGCCTTTACTAATTCTGCTCTTAAGGCTTCATAAACCGCAGTATTATCCATTTCATAAGCACAAGTCGCCGAGCATGCGTTACAAGTTGGACATTGGTAAAGAACTTCTGCCAGACCTTTGCTTAATTCCAATTTACCTTGCCAAATAGATCGAGCTATTTGCATTTTCCCTCTTCCAAAGAAAGGTTCAAAACCTGTCGTGTGTTCTTTTGCGACACAAACCCCCCATTTTGGAGGGTCAGAAGTATAATCAGTTGCTTCTCTGCAATCCCCACAGCTTATACACTGTAATATATACTTTTTGACTTTTCTTAAGTATTTATATTTCTTTTTTGGATCCATTTTGACTTCAGCTTCTGTCATCTTTATCACTCTCTTTTATTCATCTTTAACAATGTATTTGGTAATATCATCCTCATAATTATACATATGGAATTTCTTTGGGCTTAACAGAAAATTTGGATCAACTGTTTTCTTTATATCTTTGAAAAATTGGATAAATTCGGGTGTAAACGCATCTGCTTCGACTATCGACTGCGAAATTGCTTCTCCAAGCCAGTAATGAACTCCACCATACCTTACTTGATGTCTTAACCGTGCATGCCATGCATTCATTGCTTTTTGCCGTTTTCCGTCCACATTATCACCAATCAAACCTCCAACGATTACGCAGTGCCCATTCGGCAGAGTAAATATGACGGTAGCAAATGCGCCTGTCAGTTCAGTACCTTTTTGTTTTTGAATTTTTTCAAATTCATCGGATAATTTTTTGGCTTCTGCTATATGCGTAATGGGAATTTTATGACATGTTGTACATGCGATTGAAGGGGGGGCGGGACTAATATATTGATTAAAATAATTGAAGGCATATTTTAAATTAAATTTAAAATCTTTAGTTAATGGCTCGGTTAAATCTATTTCCTGCATTTCAAATGGTCTGGTATCATTTTTCAGGATTTCATCAACTCTTTCAATATAAACATCTAATATTCGCTGATCAAATGCTTCCAATCCAACTTGAAAAACAGGACCAGTGATTTCTGACTTTTTAGGAGGTCTTTCTTTTGCCATAAGCCCTTTAAGGTCAATCACTATTGATGGAACCACCATCAAATCAGTTATTCCGTCCTTAACTTCTTTCTGCAATTTATGAATAAATTCGGTAGCTTTATTATAATCGTCTTTATGAAGCATATAGTCTCGTCGTGTTTTCAATGGAGGATCGGGTGACAATTTTAAAAAGGCTTTCGTCTTGATACCCATAGTTCCCACGTCTCCCATGAAAAGCCCTGTAAAGTCTGGTGCGACTCCATATCTGCAAAATGGTTGTGCATATCTGTTAGCTGCCGCTCCTGTTCTTAAAATAGTACCTTGGGGATTAGGTAAAACTACTTCGACGCCTATACATATTTCCGGCACTAAACCATATTTTGTAGATCCAAATCCTGCGGTGCTATTTGAAAGACCACCACCGATAGTTGCTGAGTAACCACTTCCAGGTCCTAACACCCCCGTAGTCAGCCCTTTTTTGT
>JABXJU010000150.1 GCA_013375405.1 Candidatus Helarchaeota archaeon | reverse complement strand
AACGGAGTTATTACCCACCATCGAAAGGTATTTCATAATTATTGCATGTATCTCCTTATATATTTTGCTACAAACGCCTTTACTTCGTCAATATTACGCTATGGATTTGCAAATTTTCAGAATCTGTAATGATCTTATTGGAAATCTTTTGCTTGCAATTGCGATAATTCTAATTGTCAAACCATCCCAGAAGGCCTTTATTTGCGGAATTATGCTTGGTCTTCTATCTGTAGGGATGGACGCGTTATTAGAAATGGTTATCAACCCCCTTTTTGGATGGTACAAACCAGGCGGCGGAGCTGGTACGATTGTCCCAACAATCGGTGATTATAACATCCCATATGAAATGTTAATTGGATTTTTCGCGATGGGCATAGTGGTTGCTACGTTTACAGAATTTCCCAAAGTATTTAGGACTTCATGGATTAGAAAAGTTCCAGGAATCAAACAAATTTTCTCCGAAGGCCTATTCAGAAACCCAAAATATGACCGAATTTTCGTTTATTTATCAACTATTTTACTTGCACTCTTAGGCGCGTTTGGTGATTATGGGACCATGGCATTCGAAGCAGCTCCACTAGAATTTGGCCCTCTCCTAGTCTTTACTGCACCATGGTGGACCATTTGGCATACTTACCTGGTCTGGTTAATCTCATTAAATATCGGAATCACGTTCTATTTTTTCATTCTTGATATTGCATCTAAACGCAAATTTTCCTTTTTTAACAAAACAGATGAACCTGTCGATTAAATTTTTTTAATCTTCAATAGATATCACTATACATTTCAATTTGTTTTTCAATAGTTACAATTCTCACTAATGAAAAGAAAGAAAATAACATCAAACCAATACCAATGGTCAGCAACATGTACGAATAATTTGGCCTGTAGAAATGTTTAGTCGATTGATGAATAAAAATTAATCCAACAAATCCTACAAAAATTAAGGCGAATCCAATTATTCCCTCCAACAGATATTGTTTATTCATATCAGGGTAAAAGAAGTCAGGATGTGGTGGGCCATTGGTTGGATCATTATATCCTAAAGGCGGCATTGTTTTATTAACGATATTGTATGCGCCGCCAGCTATACTGAAAGCTACTAAAACTAAAGAAATAACAAACATAAAAGTACGATTGGGAATAGGGATTTGTATCTTTAATCTAGAGGAAAGAAATCGAATTTTCGGTTTTCGGAGAAATTTAGGCCAAAATAAGTGAGCTTTCCAGAATTTTCTCTTTTCTAATTTATTCAATTTGATTTTTAACTTTTGTAATTTATGTCCAAAGCTTGAATGCTTTGCTTTTTGATTTTTCCGATTAGCCCCCGCTCTTTTCGACATGTGATGTTTCTCTTAATATTGATATAGATGTTACCTAACTTTGAATCAAAAATAGAAGATTTATTAATGAATTGGTTCAAACCTTGAGGGTTTATTATTGGTACAATTGTTTAATTATTGCTATAACCGATTCGATTTAGTACAATTATTGAACTATGGTACAGTTGTTTTCCCTTCTAAATTTTAAGTCTCGGTTTCAAGAGATAATGGATGAGGCACGGAAAAAAGCTATCATTGAAATTTTCTAATCAGCATTTTTCTTTAATGAATAAATTGTATCACACAAAGGATCTCCAGCGGCAACTGTTTGCAAAATTTCTAATTGTGTTTTACCTTCAGTTGCCGTGAAAAAATATTCCCGATCAATCGCCATTACTGCTTCACATAGTTCTCTGGAGGTATTTTCCAGTCCAAAGGGACATTTCTTGCCTTGGATATGAAATTTTTCATCAGAAATGGAAAGAACCTTTACAAAAGCGGGGTCCCAATTTTTTGTAAAGAACTTGGCGACCGTAGATAATTTATTATCTTGCAATTTTTTCTTAACTTTGAGGGCAAGAGCACACCCCTGGCGTCCCAAGACATCCTCAATAATAGGAAGTGAATCCCTTCCAAATTTTTTATAAATTTTTTTAATTAATAACCCTTGGGCTTCAATCGCGTTAGCGGGAAGTGGTTTGGAATCCTTCTGAGTCATATATCATTACCTTAAGAAGTTTAATTACCGTCAATTTTTAAATTCCAGATTTACTTATAAATGAGTTGATTATTAAAAAGGTCGCATTCCATGGAGTAAATAATCTTTTTTAAAAACTAAGCAGTTTGACGAGTACAATCAGTAAAACAATTAAAACGAGGATTGCTATGACGTCCGTATTTTCTTCGAATTCCATGAGTAATCCCATTTCTTTCTTTTGAACCGTTACAAATTGTAACTTTTCAAAAGATTTAATATGTTATTATCCTATTTATCATTTAAAAATTTATTAGTGGGAAGAACCTTGAGTGAAAAAGGAATAAAAAGAAAATATATCCTATGGACCGGTGCTGGTTTATTAGGCTTTACTGTTGTTTTTGCAGTCTTAGTATTGACTGGTGTTATAACCCCTGTTATTTTTCCCCCCACTGGCGAACCCTTGGACGTTAGTCCTCTAAGTTCGGCATTCGTTACTTTTTTGATGCTAATTATTCTGATCTATGTTGGCACCAGAGTTCTTGATTTTGGATTAAAATATTCAAATGAGGATAACGAATCAAAAACACCCAAATAGTGGTATTTGTCATATGATTGATCAAAAAAGATTAGCAGAACTTTTATTCAAGAATATAGGGGTAATAAGTCTTATAATAGGGGCTAGTTTTATAGTAGTTGGAACGCTAAACTTTGAAATTTTGCCACATTACTATGTTTCACAATCTGGCAACCTTAGACTTGATAGTTTATTCACAATTATTGTCAATGGTTTCCTTTGGTTAACATTTTGTGGTATTCTATTGCTCATTGGGATCGAATTCTATTTCAGCGGTAAAAAAATCACGAAAATCGAATTAAATGACGATGGGATACTCTCGATCCGATTTTGCTTACTCGCCGCCGCCCTTATTTGCGGTACGATGATATATCTCATCTTACTTCTAGTTAATGTAGTAGATCCAGTCCAATTTTTCCCGAATGTGCTATTTATTGATGAAGAAACTCTTATAGACCTCTCGATTATTTTTAATACGCTTCTCCTCTATTTCTTAATTTCGATTCTTTATCGAGTGGCTTATAAATTAATTAAATTTGGATTAAGAATAGGAGGGGTTAAATGAAACGACTCTTAAAATATATAGCTATGTCAATACTGATTTTAATAATGTTTTATGCAGTCGTATTTATTGATATCACTCCTGATGTTAATTCTAACCAAACCACTTATTATGGAAATCCCACCACAACACTCCAGGAATTTAATGCACATCTTAGTAATAGCACAGAGAACATTTTCTGGTTCGTTCATGTTACGGATGTACATATTGGTGCATATAGTGTAATTGCTGATAATCGACAAAATTTTCGAGATTTTTTTGAGAACGTGAATCATATTAATCCAAGTTTCATCGTAGATACGGGCGATCTGACAAATGGGATCATTCCACTTCCAACGGTTCAAGATGTGGAACAGTGGCGAGATCGTTATAACATCCTTGCTGCCGCTGGCATGATTAATACTAGTTATTACTATGATCTTGTCGGAAATCATGATGGCTACAACGATTCTTTAACGTTCTCTTATTATATGAATTGGAGTGTCCAGAAGCAATTACAATACACCTGGAATCGAACTTTTTCCTTCGGAAATTATACTTTCATTGCATTGAACTCGGCAGCAGACTCAGGAGCTCAATGGCCAGGAGGAACTTCAGGTGATTTAAACCAAGCGGAACTGGATTGGTTTGAACAGCAGCTAAATGCCACCACGAACTCATCCAACTTAACCATAGTCTTTACCCATCACCCAGAACGGGATGTAGGACATAATACAACCTCCATCACAGAGAAGTCCTATTTAGAGCTCTTAGAAGCTTATAATGTTTCAGCTCATATCTTTGGCCATGGCCATGAAAATATTGAACGAAACCAAGGGGGAACTATCTGTATTGAAACTGACTCTCTGGGAATGTCTTTTATCGAGCCCGGCTACCGAATCTTTGCCGTGGACAATGAGGGAATATCATGTAAATTCCAACCTTTAAATACTTGGCCTGCAGTGCTAATTACTTGCCCCATCGACCGAGGCTTGACCATGCAAGCATTCGATATTCCCAATGATTCAAAAGCTGTGCCAATTCGAGCCCTCGTTTTTGATGAGAATGCCCCGACTAGTATTGAATATAAAATCGATGATGGAACTTGGACCCCAATGAATCTAGTTTCGGGCAAACCCGACCTATGGAATGCTTCCTTTGACGCTTCAGTTCTCACCGATACAGACCATAAAATCACCGTCCGCGCCCGTAGTTCTTCTGGGACAGCAACAGACTCAATCACCATTCGTGTGGGTTCAAATGATAAACCTGAAATCGTTAATGGCCCCCTCCCTGATTTCATACGAACCGTAAATTGCGATGACTGGGTTCTGAATCTATCGATGTATGAATGGGATAGATTTGATAGAGGCACTCAGTTGAATTGGTCAGTGAGTAATGGGATTAATAATAGCCTTTGCTCCGTTGAAATCACAGATATCCTAAACAATCTCGTTCTTTTTACGCCTGTTCGAGATGCTATAGGAACAGTTGATGTTACTTTTACACTGAATAATAGCCGAGGGGAAGAAACCTTACAAATAATTACCATAAGTCTAGTGGATCGTATGAATCCAAATAGTTTTCAACTCTATTTGGCCCTTATTATTGTCATAGGCGTGGCAGCTGGCGTCTTGATAAATTTTCTCCTTATGAGAAGATCCCGAGAACTACCAAGCATTCCTAAAAAATGAGTTTTATTGAGTTAAAGAAAGAAATATTTTATAATTTCCTTCATTTTTTCCGAGGAGTCCACAATGGGTTGTAAGATGAATTTCTCGATGGCGTGCTCTGGACTAATCGTGAAACGAATTACACTCATCTTGAAATCAGAAATTTCAATAGGTTCGTAGATCAAATAGCCGGGATGAAGTTCAACGATTATGCGATTAAGGATATCTGCAATTTTTTCACTATATTTAGTGGTGATAAAAGGTATTATCAGACTTTGGGAAAGTTCTTGGGTCAATTCAGCGAGTTTATCCGATTCAGACGCATAGTATTCACTAATAATAAACCCATTGCTTTCTAATAGAATGATTGCCTCAGATTTAGTTTCCGCTGCAAATGCTTTTAATTGATCCAATAAATCTGTGGTTTGGCTAGATAGAAGTCTTAACCCGTACGAAAAAGCATTGATAAGACTGTACGTATTAAAAATGGTCGTGGCAAAAAATTTAATATCAAAGCCTTCACCAATAGTTACAAATTGGTCTCGAAGTGTTTTATTCATTTCTGGAGAGAGATGTAAATCAATTTTATGTAAACAAACAACAATTTTGGGGGTTTGTTTGACCTCCCGAATAATCTCAAGGATATCACTAAAGTAATTTAATGCCTCATCATAATTCTGAGAATCATTAATATCAATGACGTAATATAAAAGATTCGTATCATAGAAGGCTTCTTTTCGTTTTAAATAATTTTGTCGGAGAAATACTTGGCCTCCCAAATCCCATTCAACTAGTTTATGTCCCAAGACTTTCATTTCACTGCGTTCTATACCTTTGGTGGGTAAAATCTCGCCATGGTATTCTCTTTTTAAGGATAAGAGAATTGAGGTTTTTCCAGAATTTGCTAATCCTGCGAGAACTATTTTAAATCGAGATTCTCTAGCCATTTTCTCACGCCTCTTGATTTCTTTCTTTAACCGTTTGACATCTTCAATTTTTTTTAAACTCTTATCTTCACAGTATTAAAATACATACTATGGAAAATTAGAATCAATAAATTAAAAATGAATAAGGAAAATGAGGTTTTGGAGAAAGTTATTAAGTAACTCTATTTTAGTTCTTTAAGGGCTTCAGAAACACCCCAATTTTCATGAACAACACGATAAATCGCACGAACTACTTTCGTAGGGTTTTCTGCTTGAAAAATATTTCGCCCAATGGCAACTCCTACCCCACCTGCCTCAAGTGAATCCTTTATTGTCTGCAGAAGTTCTTCCGTTGTCTCCTTTTTTGGGCCTCCTGCAATTATAACTGGTGCTCCACAACCTTTCGTGACTTCCTTGAAAGTTTCAATGGAACCAGTGTAATTTGTTTTAACTATATCCACCCCCAGCTCTGCAGCAACACGGGCGACGATTTTGACGTGCTCAACATTATGCTCGTCCTCTATTTTTTTCCCTCGTGGATACATCATAGCCAATAATGGAAATCCCCACTCTCTGCAATTGCGAGATACAGTTCCAAGTGTGCGAAGCATTTCCGCCTCATTTTCGTCCCCAATATTTATGTGGATAGAACACGCGTCAGCACCTATTTTAATGGCTTCCTCAACAGTTGTAACCAGAATTTTACTATTGGGTGATGGTCCAAGAGAAGTACTTGCCGATAAATGGATAATAAGCCCTACGTCTTTACCCGACTTCCTGTGGCCATATATAGGAAGTCCAAGATGCCCTAAGACAGCATCCGCTCCACCTTCAGCCACCTGATCTACCATAGATTTCATGGTATCCGACCCTCCCATATCCTCTAACCCTTTTATTGGACCAACACTCATCCCATGGTCCATTGGTACAATAATCGTGCGCTTTGTTTCCCTATTTATTATGCGTTCAAGTCGTATTGCTTTACCTATTAAGCTCATTTAAATCCCATTCAGTTAAATTCAAAATTCTTTAATAAATTAAGTATTATCCCAGTATAAAAACTACTTCCAACTCTAATTCCGTGGTACAAAAGATTAAAACGTAAATTCCTCGGGTTTAATAATATTTTGTTTTTTAATGTGGATAATGGGTAGATATGTTATACCACCACGCGTTTCCAATTTGTCACCAAAGTTTATAGTATCCTGGAGGTTATTGTAAATAATGAAATTTTCTTTTATTTCAGTATCTTGGCTATAAAAATAAATTAAACGTGAAAATCCAGGAAGCCCTCCAATTACAATAAAATAATAATGTTTATTTGCAAGATCTATGTGATTCACAATTTGAAAAGGGGTATGTACAATTAAATGCACAAAATCTTTCAAAGTTTCTAGTTGGATTAACCCAGTCTTCTCTTTTTTCTCATCATTCTTACTCATTCAATCATCCCCATATCGTATTATAAAGCGATATATTATATTCGGTGATCTATATTGATAAATTTATCCGTGAATAAAAACTCATTATCTAATCTGCATGAGTAAATATAATTCAGAAAATTTGTCAGTATAAGATAATAATTTTGTCTATTATCCATTTCACATGGATAATCCTCCTTGTATTAGAGGTTAAATCACAGATTTCTATTTTTCATCTTCGTTTTCAAAGTTTTCAAATTATAAAACTAATATTTTTAAAGTAGAATGAATTTTGTAAGTATGAAATTTACAGCTTTTAATGAGAGATTACTCAGGATTAGAGTGTTACGAGGCGAATTGCATTGGCTGAGGAAAAAAAGAAAATTACAATGATGGACGACGAAATTGAAATGTATACAGAAATTCTTAAAGAAGGAACTCCGTTCGATCGATTCGTTTCAAGAGGCGATGTCCGAGATACCATCGACATTAAGTCGCCAAGAGCGGAAGTAGAGCGATTGGTTAGGAGAGCTCTACGATCCACAATCGCAGATGGCACTCCGCGGCTTGTTCCAATTGTTGGCATAGCTGGCACCGGCAAAACGCATTTCTATTGGGCTTTAAAGGATTTAGAAGAAATTGAGGAGGGTAACTGGGTTTGCGTATATGTACCTTCGCCACCCACACCTGTTCGTTCTTTATTACACATATATACTTGTCTGGCTGACGAAGTGAATGAACTACTTGATAGGGTTAGCTCCCAAATTATCGAAACTTATGGGAAAAAGGGCAAATTATTCGGTCCATCCATAAAAGAGGTCATTAATCACGCAGTTAAATACTATCCAGGGGTTGCCGTTGATGTGGTTCGTGCACTTATCATTTATGCCATGGCCAAGGACCAAAGTCTAAAAGCCGCTGCAGAACGTTGGTTGTTAGGAGAAAATTTTACGGAAGAAGAATTAGAAAAGTTGAAATTAAATTCGGTACTTGAGGCTGATGACGTTTGCCTTGCCACCCTTAAAATATTCGCGCAAAACTTGAATAAAGTCATCATATTATACTTCGATGAATTAGAGATTCCATTCAGAACTTTTGGTCCCGAAGCAGAAATACGCCTATTGGAAACTATAAAACGATTATATAACGAACTTCCAAATATCCTCATTATTACAGCATGTCTAGAAGAGGTTTGGAACCGCATTTTGAATGACCTTGCAGACCCTGCACTGAAATCTCGAATGGAAAAGGAAGCTCATTTGAAACCATTCGAAATCCAAGATATTGAAGAATTTTATATTTCAGCAATGCAAAATTTTTGGGAAAACGAGAAAAATGTCCCGCTTCCTGCAGATCCATTATTCCCCTTAACAGAAAAGATTTTCGCAGATGTTCATAGGAAATCAAACGGAAATCCAAGGGAATCCATCAAAATAATTAGAGATTACATGGATATGGTGCTTTATGGCGAAGGATTACCGAAACTTGCCTTTCCTGAAATAACTCCTTCGGTTACTAGAGCACTCTCTATATTAGAAGAGATAAAACCGGTTAAAAGTTCTGTTCAGATGACCATTGGATCCGAAGAATACGTCATTAATGTGAACCCAAGCTCCGTGGCAGGAGCCGCCATCGATTCCATCTCAACACTCGCCCGCCAACAAAATAAACCACTTGAAATTAATTTAGCTTTTGAATTTAAGGGGAAGGGTGGAAAATCAAAGAAACTCGCGGGTATTATTGAGGAAAAAGATTCCAATCAAAAATACGGTATAGAAGTTCCTAGCGTGAAAACATTCGATCGGAGTGGGGGCGTAGCCGCCTATTATGCCGCAAATCGAGTAATAGATGCAATAACAACGGGAGCCATTGATAAAAGCATTCTCATCGTGCCAAAGGGAACGGCTGGGAAAAAATACACATCCATCATTGAATCTGCGAGTGATTCACTTACTATTGTTGAATTGGTGCAATCTGAGGCCGAATCCCTCATAAAGGGCGCAAAAAAGAACCCCTCGTTGAAAGGGCGCGAAATTGCACGCGCCGTATTTCCCACCATTAGTCTCGAAGCCCCTGAACCTACCGCTGAAGAAGTGGCTTCTATATCTGAACTTACAGAAGCTCCCTCTAAAGCAGCACCAAAATGCCCCTTTTGTCAAAATGACTTAACGGCCGATAACCTGAAATTACTGAATCAAGGATTTAATGCGATTTGCTCGAAGTGTCATAAAATTATCAGAGTAGATCAAGTCTGAAGATTAGATTGTTGGACTTCTAAAGAACTCTTCTTATATCTCCTAATTTTCCCGAAATATAAAATTGCGAAAACTACGCTAAAAATCCCAAAAATAAAGAATTCACGAAGAGGGGTAGGTAAATAAAAAAGCATTGCAAGCCCAATACCTCCTCCAATACCTGTTGAAATCCGTGTTCTATTCGAATTGTCTCGCCCAGTGATCGTTTGTTTGCCCCAACTTAAAATAATCGGAATACCAAAAGCTAAAGCTACAATAAGAGTTACCCAAAAAGGAAGCAGAACCAGATCAATAACATAAGTAAATAATATCAGGGCAATTGCTAGCGATGAATACAGAGCTGTGCAGCGCGCACATAAATAGATTTCCCTCTTTCCAATTGGAACTCGTACCGTATGAGACAGATCATCTCTTGGATGATGCGCTAACAATAAAAAGAAAAAATCCTTCACTTTCATTTTATTTCCTTTTCTGCTGCGATTTTATATGAAGACGATTATTCCGTTCTCTTTCCAATAAGAGAATAAATTCGCCTATAGCAGGACAGGTTATTTCCATTATATTCTTTGGAACATTTTCTTTATTTGTACAATCTCTATCAATCACACAGTTTTTTAACAGGGGATCGTAAATAATAGGATAAAATTGACACCCTTTTGGACGAATTTCATAAATTGAACATCTCTTTGTTTGCGAATCCAAAAATACACAATAATTATCCTTATTCTTCAAAAAAATATAACCGTCCCTTAGATAGGAAAAGTCCTGTCTTGGCTTATTAAGTTGTGTCTTTATGCGTTCTACATCTTCATTCGCAAGGAGCATTTCAGTTTGCTCACAACATTTCGCACATAAAAGACAAGTATCCATTCTGTAATACTATAAATTCTAGACATTTAATTGATTCGATTTTTCCATAACAACTTACTATCATAAAACAATTAGAGACAAGTTACGGATTATAAAGTGTAGGACGAGAGACTTTACTCTATTTCTCCATGTGAGAATAATTTTCTAACACTCTAGATTTGATTTTTTTCCACCCATAATATGCAACCAAACAGTTCCCCACTAGCAAAAGCGTTACGTGAATTATCCCCGTGATTGAATTCATACTCATGAAAATATCATAATAAAAAGGATCCATGGAACCGAACGTAAACATGAAACCCAATTGTGGTTCGTACGAGATTTGAAAAGAGTTGGTGGAATCTTGACCATTAACCGATTCATTAAAGCGATCTAGAAAATCACTCCCGTAGTA
>JABXJU010000407.1 GCA_013375405.1 Candidatus Helarchaeota archaeon | reverse complement strand
TCGATGCTGATAAGGCGGGAGAGGTGGCAGTGCGTGTGGCTATGGCGGTGGCTCCGAAACGAAAGAAAATGAAAAATCTAGTGGATTACTCGGAATTGCAAAAAATTGCGAGTGAATGTAAGGAATGTAGTGATTGTCAGCGGGCTTGTGTAAACAATCTACCTATCCCACCAGCTATGGTTGCGGCAGCTCAGGGCGATTTCACCTTGCTTGAAGGCCTCTGGGATCTGTGTGTGGGCTGCGGCCGCTGTGATGAAGTGTGTTCGCATGGCATTAGCCCCCATGATATGATTGCCGTTGCAGGGGAAAACAGATTCAAAGAAGATAAATTCGTAATCCGCAGTGGGAGAGGGCAAATTAGAGATACAGAAATTCGAAATGTAGGCTCACCCATTGTGCTTGGGGAGATTCCAGGAATTATCGCGATAGTTGGTTGTGCTAATTATCCAAACGGTCCCCAGGAAGTTGCCAAAATAGCTGAAGAGTTCCTGAGACGACGCTACATAGTTACAGTCTCCGGGTGTTCAGCTATGGACATCGCAAGAGCGCGAAATGAAGATGGACAAACACTCTATGAACAATACCCAGGTGAATTTGATGCGGGTGGCTTGGTTAATGTGGGATCCTGCGTGGCTAATTCCCATATTGCGGGAGCCGCCGTGAAGGTAGCGAATATTTTCGCAAAGCGAAACTTACGCGGTAATTTTGAGGAAATCGCGGATTATATCCTCAATCGTGTTGGAGCATGTGGAATCGCATGGGGCGCATACAGCCAAAAAGCGGCATCTATTGCGACCGGTTGTAATCGCTTTGGTGTTCCTGTCATCATCGGACCTCATGGTGCAAAATATCGTCGCCAGTATTTAGGACGTAGCGATAATGATGAGAGCTGGATGGTGATCGATGCGCGCACAGGAAAAAAGGTTTATGTAGGACCTACTCCAGAGCATTTGATTTATGCAGCGGAAAGCGTGGAAGAATGTATTGTAGAAACAGCAAAATTATGCTTGCGACCGAGTGACAACTTCAAAGGGAGAGCAGTGAAACTCACCCATTGGATAGATCTCCACAAGAGATATTACGGAAAAATGCCCGATGATATCGAGAAGTTTGTTCGTGTTGAAGCGGATATACCCTTGACCATGAAAGATGAAATAATGCCCATCCTTCAGAAGAAGGGCTGGCAATCCCGGGAAATTCCCGATCCTACATTATTACCAAGAATGATTCGAAAGAAAAAAGGAGAGTGAGATGAATGTCTACAAGACCATGGCAAGATGCGGCCATTAACCCTAAAATGGGTGTGGCCATGAAAGAACCTGCTAAATTAGCAAAAATTTTAAAAAAAGGAAAGAGACCATTAATCGTTGTTGGCGCATTAGCAGATCAAATAGAAGTGAATGATGGAAAAACATTACTTGATCTTCTAATCGAACTCGGAAAAACCATATCAATTGTGGCGACCTCCAATATTTCCAAGGCTTTTCTTGATAAAGGGTTTGATCCAGCCGCGATCATGACAGCGGTCAATATTACCAACCGGTTATCAGACCCTGACTGGAAAGGCTTGGATGGAAAAGGGAAATATGATGTGGTCGTTTATACAG
>JABXJU010000149.1 GCA_013375405.1 Candidatus Helarchaeota archaeon | reverse complement strand
CAATTGAGGCGGTTCGAAGAGGAACAACTGCAATTGGAATTAGATGTAAAGATGGAGTTGTATTAGCAGTTGAAAAACGGGTCTTAAATTTGCAGGAACCCGAATCTGTTGAGAAGATCTTTGATATAGACACTCATGTTGGAGCTGCCATTGCGGGATTGACTGCTGATGCGCGAGTTTTAATAGATAATGCTAGAATTCAATCACAGGTTAATCGCCTGTATTATAATGAAAGTATTTCGATTCCGATGTTAACGAAGAAAATCTGTGATTTAAAGCAACTCTATACTCAGCATGCAGGTGTTCGTCCATTTGGAGTGTCATTATTAGTTGCGGGAGTAGACGATGCACCCAAATTGTTCATGACAGATCCTTCTGGTGCATTTTGGGGATATCGAGCGCAAGCAATTGGTTCAGGTGCTCAGACAGTTCGTGAAGAATTAGAAAAAGATTATGATGAGAACAAACCAATTGAAGAAATCATTGTCATAGCTTTAAAGGCCTTAAAAAAGGTAATTGAATCTGAATTAGACGCCACTAAAGCTGAAATTGCAGTCATCAAAACAGACACCAAAAAATTTGAACGACTTTCTCTTAAAGAACTGCAAGAATATATCGATAAGGTTAAGGATAATAAGGTTAAGGATAATAAGGTTAAGGATAATAAGGTTAAGAATAGCGGTTCGTGAAATGAATGGTAGGCATGCGCGGAGACAAGCGCGTAAGCATAGGCAACGCAGTTATAGCTCGATATGAAACGAGCGGAGAAAGATTTGAAATCCTAGTTAATCCTGATTTAGCTTGGGATTTTCGCGACGATAAAGAAGTAGAAATTCGGGATATTTTAGTGGGGTATACGATTTTTCAGGATGCACTACGCGGAAAAAAAGCTCCTGATGAAACTATCCAAAAAGTATTTGGTGATCTTGATTCCATGGAAGTTGCAAAACACATTCTTCTAGAAGGAGAAATTCAGCTTACTACCGAACAAAGACGGAAAATGGTAGAAGAAAAACGAAAGCAAATAATTACTTATATTTCCCATAATGCAATTAATCCACAGACAGGACTTCCACATCCGCCCACACGTATTGAACGTGCCTTAGAAGAAATAAAAGTAATAATAGATCCTTGGGAAAACGTGGAAAGTCAAGTCAAAAATCTTGTAAAGGATCTAGAACCAATAATACCTATTCGTTTGGAAAAAATGTCATTTGCTGTAAAACTACCTGGGAAATATCAAGTAAAAGCTTATCAAATATTAATACGAAATGGGACGATTACCAAAGAAGAATGGCAACCTGATGGAAAATGGATTGCTCTAGCGGAGATGGTAGCTGGAGTACAACCGAAGGTCATAGACCAATTAAAAAAACTTACAAAGGGACGTTTAGAAGTTAAAAAAATTTAAAATTAAAAGAAAATCAAGAAGGATTATTGAGGTGTTTTAATGAGTGTATTTTTTGAGAAAAAGAAAGTTGTTGTACCTGGAGAGACACTTGCCGAAGGACAATATAAGGCAGGGTACGGTACTTATAAAGTAAAAGATTTAATCAAGTCATCTATTGTAGGATTACCTGATATTAAAAATAATTATATAACAGTAATTCCCCTTCAGGGAGCGTATATATCATAGTTAAGGATAAGCGTAAATCCCTAAAGTGGGAGATCTTGTAATCGGTAAAATAATAAATACAACGATTGTGTCTTGGAAAGTTGATATAAATTCTGCATATACTGCAACGCTTCATGCAACTACAGTTTTAGATCGATCTTTTAATCCTACGAAAGATGATATTCGAAGACATTTCGATATTGGTGAGATATTAGCAGCAGAAATAACTGCTTTTAATAGAACAAGAGATCCAGTCTTATCTTTAAGAGGAAGAGGATTAGGCAAATTAAGAGGGGGACGAATTATAAATATAATTTCAGCTAAAGTTCCCCGATTAATAGGAAGAAAAGGCTCTATGATTAATTTGATAAAAACTGAAACAAATTGTAGATTGATGATTGGACAAAATGGGCGGGTATGGGTAAGTGGAAAAACCCTCGAGAGTGAATTGCTCATTGACAAATTAATTCGAAAAATTGAGAGGGAATCTCATACTTCTGGCCTAACAGATAGAATAAAAGATTTGATTCATGAAGAATTAAAAAAATCGTGAGGTGATATAATTGGCACTGTTTAAATATGAAGTACCAGAAAAATTAATTGATGATAAGGGATTTAGGATGGATAAAAGGAAGTTTGATGAATTAAGACCTATTTCCCTTAAAATGGGTGTTTTACCGAATTGCGATGGCTCTGCTTATATTGAAATGGGTGGAAATAAGATAGTAACTGGGGTTTATGGGCCAAGAAAGGTGCAGCCACGACACTTAGCACATCCAGGCAAAGTAGTTCTCCGTACATTATATCGAATGGCAACCTTTTCGGTAGATGAACGGAAATCACCAGCTCCCAGTCGAAGAGAAGTAGAATTATCAATGGTCATTCGCAATTCCTTGTTACCGGCAATTTTTGTCACCTATTATCCAAAGACCTTGATTGATATTACTATTCAGGTCTTAGCTGCAGATGGAGGAACAAGGTGTGCTTGTATTTGTGCTGCGTCTTTAGCTCTTGCTGATGCAGGTATTGCACTAAGAGATCTTGTAACTGCTGTGGCTGTAGGAAAAATTGATGGGCAAATTGTCCTGGATCTAAATGATATTGAAGATAAAGAAGGTCAGGCAGATTTACCTATAGCAATGATGCCACAAAGTAACAAAATAACTCTACTTCAGTTTGATGGAAAAATGAGTAAACCTGAATTTATGGAAGCAATAAATTTAGGAATAAAAGGAATGCAAGAGATTTACAATCTTCAACAGGAGACTATCCGCACGAAATTTATTGATCAGTCAGCAAAAGAAGAGGAAGAACAAGAATTACAGGAAGAGTGATTGAATGGATTCATATAAAATAATTTCAGATATAGAAAAGAATCATATTTCGGCCCTAGCCAGAAAAGGACAAAGAATCGATGGTCGTGGATTTAAAGATTTTCGGGAGATTTCAATTGAAACGGATTATATTCCAAAAGCTGAAGGTTCAGCTAGAGCTTTCCTTGGTAAAACACAGCTCGTTGCTGGGGTGAAAGTTTCTATAGGTACACCATATCCTGATACTCCGAACTCAGGAGTAATTACAGTTAATACAGAGTTATCTCCTATGGCGGCGCCTCATTTTGAATCAGGACCTCCAGGCGAAGAATCTGTAGAAGTGGCTAGAGTTGTTGATCGAGGGATTCGACATTCCGATATAATTGACAAGAAAACATTGGTGATTATCCCTGGTAAAAAGGTGTTTATCATATTTGTTGATCTCTATGTCCTCAGCTATGATGGAAATATGTTTGATGTGGGTGAATTAGCTGCTGTAAAGGCGTTATGTACAACAAAAATCCCAAAAATTGAAGTTGTCGATGGAGAAGTAAAGGTCAATAAGGAATTAAATCCCTTGGAAATTATGGATTATCCTGTTTCAGTAACTCTCGCAAAAATAGGGAATGCATTACTTGTAGATCCGAATGCTAACGAGACAAGAGTGTTAGATAGTAGAATTACTTTAACTCTAAACGCAAAAAATGAAATTGTCAGCATGCAAAAAGGTGGTGCAGGAACTTTCACGGTAGATGAAATATCAGAGGCAATTGAGACTGCTCAAGAAATTTCGCCTAAATTACGAGAATACTATAAATAAGAGAACTAAAAAATATTTATAATACAGACAATAGAATATTCATACAACTCATATGATATCATTTTAAAAGATGAAAGAGAACTAAAACAGGCGACTTCGCAGGACGGATTCGTAATGGGAAAAAGAACCAAAAAAGTTGGAATTACCGGCAGATATGGAGCACGATATGGCTCAACTATACGAAAAAGAGTAAAAAAAATCGAAGAGCGAATGAAGCAACCACATGGCTGTCCTCAGTGTCGAACAAAAGCAGTGCAACGGGTATCTGTTGGTATTTGGAAATGTAGAAAATGTAATTTTACATTTTCGGGAGGAGCCTACATACCTCAAACAAGCGAAGGTAAAAAAACGGCAAGAGTGACAAAACGAATCGCAAGTCAAACTAGTGAATGACCAAAAACCTTCTAATTAAATTCTAATTAAAAAAAGGTCTTAGCATGGAAAACATTAGGGCAGATATTTCTGTTAAATTCACAGATCCTAAAACAGCTGAATCCTTCTTTGTGGCTTTGCAGCCTGAAACTCTTAAAACATTTACAGATAGATCTACTATTTCTATAAAGAAAGAAAATGATATTATTCAATTTAATATTGATGCCAAAGATGTGACAGCATTCCGAGCTACTGTAAATTCTTATTTAATTTGGATGCGAATCCTTGCTTCTATCTCAACCTTATTTGATTCCTAAGATTTTTTTCTAATTTATTCAAATATTTAATTAGTAAACGTTCAAATATACAAAATTCAGTAAAAATGTATACAAAAATTTTTGATATGTGGTGTGTTAATGGCAAAGATCTCGCCCCAAATGCAACAAAATCTGATTCAGCTGCAACAATTACAACAAAAAATGGAGATTTTGGTCACTCAACGTCTTCAATTAGATCGAGAATTAAAAGAAACAGAAAGAGCATTAGCAGAACTGGAACCATTAGATGCAAATGCGTTAGTTTATAAGACAATTGGAGCAATTCTTGTTAAAGCTAATAGAGATAAAGTAAAAGAAGAATTAAATGACCGTAAAGAAACGCTTGACATGAGAATTAAGACAATAATGAGACAAGAAGAAAGAGCCAAAAATGATTTAGAAGAGAAGCGAAAGGTAGTTCAAGCAGCTCTACAGCAATCGCAAGTAGGCGGCATGGGTGGAGGTTTCCCAGGGCCTATGTGATCCCCTTATTTTTTCACTTTCCTAAAAAAGTAAATCTTTTGTTTTTAAAATGAGTGATAAAACTTCTTTTTCAATTCAAAATCTAACTCTTGAACAGGTAGAAGAACTTCTTTCCCTTGCAGAACAAGCAGGTCGAGAATATATTCAGTCACAAATCCCTCGTAAGGAATTAAAAACCTTCGATATTTTGATTGAATTTAATAGTGAAGACCTTACAATAGATTGTGTTATTGATTTAGAGTTAACCAAACAATCTAAATTAAATCCAAAAAAAGTAACAGATGAGGCAGTCCAAAAGATTTATGAAGTCATTGAAAGCGAACCTTAAAAAAGGATTTCATGAATAAAAATTAGCCCCCAGACAACATTGGTAGAACAAACATCATCACGACCACCACTACAATCATTAAGATCATGCAAAGCCACATATTTCGACTTTTGCCCTTTTGTTTATTTTTCCATTGGAAATATTCGTTTTCACAAGTTGTTGAACAAAATTCTTTATCAGTGGAAGTCGCAATACCACACACGAGGCAATGCTTACACTATTAATACCCAGGTATTAATATTTGTGCGGTTCCCACTTTTTTACCCACTTTTTCTTCTTATGTTTTTCTAGCGTAGCCATTTTTAACGTTCCTAATTGATTTGTAAAATCTATAACTAATTTTTCTTAAAAATATAGTGAAATAAAATCATAATAATAATTATGCCTTTTATAAGAATTTTATTTCAAAGCAGATTATAGCGTTTCTATAATGGAATATACATGGATTTTCAGAATATTTTTTAAAAATTTTTTTTGGATCTTGTTATAATTTAAATTAGAGGCTTAAAACTTGTTTTTCATTAGATATTTCAAAAAATATCAGTGGAGTTTATAAGAGGTTTTCTAAAAGATATTTTGATTATAAAAATGGAATTTTTCGGGACTGCCAAATTATCACCAGCTGAAAAAAAATTTGCTGAGATTGTTCTGAAAAGAGGAGAAGATGAGGGAGTTTGGAAGGTAGATCGATTCATAGCGGG
Source organism: Candidatus Helarchaeota archaeon (assembly GCA_013375405.1). The sequence goes on along the minus strand of JABXJU010000149.1, from coordinate 4,755 downwards.
AGGGGGACGAGAGCAAAGATCTGTTGTAGGAGCAGACTTTTTATTATATAATCCAAGGGGTGGGGCATTGTGGATTGAATTTAAAGAAATGCGTGAATTTACTTTTACAAATGCTCAAAAGATAAGATTTTTGAAATCGGAAGATAATTTGTGGGTGACAACGCGATTTTGTGGAGTAAAATTATCCTACTCAAATCCTCACAAAGCGACTATGATTTGTTATTGGACTCCAAATTTTATGAGGGCTCTTTCTAAGAGCTTTCATAAAAAAGGAATCACATTAAGAGGGAAAAATTATACAATTTACGAATTTCGATTTCAGGGTCTAGATGATTATATCAACCAGAATTCATTTACAGAACTCTATGAGGATTATTCAGGGAATGTTCTGGATAAATTGTTAGGACAATCATGCAATCTCAATATATTTAAAATAGTGAAAGGTAAGCTAGGTTTTGTAGGATCATGGTTTGAATCTTTTGATAAAGAATTGGTTTATAAGGTGCTATTTGAAAAATTAAAATGGACCATTTCCCATCCTACGGAGGATAAACAACAAAAATATGAACTTTCTAAGATAAAAATCCCGAAGTGGTGGAAAAAGAAGGATTATTTAGAAAGAAAAATAGAAAGGCGAATCAGAAGTTCTTATCGGCCTCTGTATGTTAGCGAAATAACTGAAAGTTTTGAAGATGACCCCATATTAAATCCAATAAAAGTGGGGAAGATTCTATATCTAGAAAATGAAGAGCTTGAAAAAATTGTAAGATTAGCATTATTAAGGGGAGTGAAAGTAGGAAAATACAAAAAATTTTCAATTACAGGATATTTACGGAACAGCTATGGACTAACAGGTGTTTCTTATATACCATTGACTTTTAAATCGAGTATTTTTTTCGACGCACTTGGTTTAACCATTTTTTCACCAGGAAAGGAAACGACTATGAGAGAAATGGCAGAAGTAACGGGATGGAAATTTAACAGAATTAAATATCAATGGATAAGACATGCGGGAGATGAATTGATGCAAAAAAATCTAATTAAATTTCGAAGAGCCTCTAAAATCTTCTTCAAATTATTGAAAAAAGGATATAATTACTTTCATCGTCTAAAAGACTTTGAGATTAGAAAATGATACGGGTCCCGATTTTTTCACCTTTTATTACTTTAATAATATTTTCTGGATTTTTCCCAGAGATGAAGTGGGTATAGATTTTTGATCGTTCGACAATTTTCAACGCTAAAAGATCAAATAATTCATATTGTCCTGCGCGATTTGAGTCAGGTTTATCAATCAGCTTGTAAAATTGCGCGGTTGTGATTTCATCTAATTTCTCAGCTTCAGGATCTTTATTTGGATCTGCAGTATAGATCCCATCAACGTCGGTAGCGTTGATGAGGATTTTAGCGCCGATGAGTTCAGCTACTACCGCCGCTACTGCATTTGTAGATTGTCCTGGTTGAAGCCCTCCTAATACAACAAGTCTTCGGATAGAAGCTGCTTGTAGTGCATCTTCTAATGTTCTAGGTGGAATTGGATATACCAATCCTTTTAAAGCGCTAATTAATAGCCGTGCATTTACTCGTGATACGCGTATTCCAATATCATCACAAAATCCTTCGGACGCACCTAATGCACGCATTGCGGTGATGTATTTCCTCGCTTCAATCCCCCCACCTACAACTACAACAATTTCATGCCCCTCTTTCAATAACAATTCAAGATTTTTGGCAAATTGTGTAATTAATGCGACTCTAATTTGACCTTCCTTATCTAAAAGTAAGGAACCTCCGATTTTTATAACCAATTTCATTGGATCACACCTTATAAGTTAGTAATTATATTCTCATTTAAAATTTTTGAGAGAGTTATTTTCCGTAAATCTTTTAACTCTATTTTTGGAAGGTTACCACCTTGTCCTAAGACAGGTTTTCCACCGCCACCCCCACCAACTTCTTTAGCAATTTTATGAGTTAAGTTTCCAGCGTGAATACCAGAGTTTTTTGCCTCTTCACCTTCGAGGACTACTAAATTCATTTTTTTGGTACCAGCACTGAGTACTACGATCAACCAAGGATCTTCTTTGACTAACATACTCCCTATTTCAATTAATTCCATGATTGATTTTTTATAATATTGCCTAAATAAAATTTTTAATTTAGCTCTAATTAAGGGAGTTCTAAATAAGTCATATGTTTTAAGATTCTTTTTGAAATCTTCTTTACTTAAGTTGTTATTAAATCTCTTGTGATGTGCAATATAAAAATTAAATAAATTCTTCTTAGAATACTCGTTAAATAGAGTAAAATCTTCTTTTACAGATAACTCTTCAAGTTTTATTTTTTCCTTACGAAGTTTATCAATTTCTTTTCGATATTCTTTCCATTCTTTGTAAATTCGTTTAGCACTTTTAAAGAAATCCTTAACTCCAACTTTATAGAATTTCGCAGTTTCGATTAGCCCTTTTTCTTGTTTATGTATTTCATTGATAGCTGCACCACCAGCTACAAATAAAAGACGGATGATGCCATCTTGGGGTTTTTGTGAACTTATTATTTTAATCGGTCCAATTTCGCCCGTATTTTTAAGGTGGGTACCACCACAGGCTTCGGTATCCCAATCTTTAATATCTATGACACGGATTTCCTTTCCAGGAACGATCCCTCCCTGGTACAGTGTAAAACCATAGCGCTGTTCGGCTTCACCTCGAGGCATGAATTTAATATCGACTGGGCGGGTTTCCATCACAACTTGATTTGCCAATTTTTCTATTTCCCAGATTTCTTCTTGGGAAACTGGTTTATAGTGAGTTATATCTAATCTTGCAATATCCGGTTTTTTCTCAGCGCCTGCCTGCCAAACATGATTACCCAGTACTCGTTTTGCAGCACCATTCACGACATGAGTTCCAGTATGGTGGCGCATAAGTGCCATTCGGCGATTTTTATCAATTTTAATTTGGACTGTGTCGCCTTCCTTCAAGTTGTTCGATTTATTACCTAGCTGATGGATTACCACAGCACCCACTTTTTCTACGTTTTTCACTGGGTATTTATTGATGAATCCTATATCATGAATTTGTCCGCCTCCTAAGGGATAAAATATTGTTTGATTCAACACAATATTATTCTCTGGTAAGATTTTCAGAATTATAGCTTCAGTTGTATCAAGGTACTGATCTTCGTAATAAAGTAATCTTGTATCCGGAATTTCTTTGGTAAAATCTTTCAATTTATCCTCCAAGGTAATTTCTTGTTCTTTCTCTCTTTGAATGTTCCTTTCCATAAGTTCAGTAAAGAAATCCGCTGGAATTTCGACTTGAACTCCCTGTTCTGAAGCAATTTTTTCAATTAATTCTGGTAAAATTCCTTCTGATTGATAGAGCTCAATTAACTTGTCTAAATCGAATGTAACCTTCTTTTTTACAAGGTTATTAATTTGATTACGCCCTTTCTTAAGCGTAGTATTATATTTCTCTTGCTCAATTTGGAAAATCTCATCAATAGATTCCTCTGCATTTTTGACACCCTTATATGTCTTTTGTAAATAATCGATATGCCAATGACAAATATCTAGGAGATCTAGATTATTAAACTGGAATCGCTGCTTTAGGTTTATGGCACGCCGTAAAATGGTTCGGAGATTATATCCACCACCAACATTAGAGGGAATCGCCCCATCAGAAACGGTATATATTATTGTCCGGAGGTGATCAGCTATGGCATATAAAGCTTCTAATGGTCCTATGATCTTCTCAAGTTCGGTATAATCGATTCCGATTTCCTTAGCGACTCGTTGACGTTCGACCTTTATATCAACCTCATCAACATTCAGTAAACCAGAAAGAACATAATATTTATTCAGTAATTTAGTGTCGATTTCAATGCCAACAGCGTCCCGCATCTTGGTTAATACCGGACCGAATGTTGCCTCATAAACCGTGGGTGATCCTATAGCGTACCAACCAACCCGCTCCACGCCCCAGCCGACATCCACCACTGTCATTTCCATTTGGCGGTAGGTGTCATCAGGGAGAACTTCATACTGCATGAAGACACTATTGACAATTTCTAAACCATCACAAAATGATTCTAGGCAGGGACCGAAGTTTCCACCTCCTAGCCAGATATCCTCACGCAATGTAATTTTATCTTCAGGAATCTGGAGAACCTGAGTTAAAAATTGAAAATCGAGTTCTATGCAACGATCCATCCAATATCCTTTGTAGCCAAGCTTCTTAGAGTTAAAGGCGTGTTGACCACCCATGATAAAAGAGGTAAGATGCCTTCCAGTTCGCCCAACATTGTCAATGTCGTTGAAACCTTTGCCACCAAACCGAATGCATGGTTGAGGTAGAACTAGTGGATTCGCTGGGGGTTTGATCGTTCCATTCAAAATGTTTGGTTGAAAGCATGCAATAGATGCAATGGTGAATTCGATATCATCACGCCATCGTGCTACCGTTGGGTATTCGGTTATCCAAGTATGCCCTTGATCCTCAAAAAACTTGCACCAATTTCGCACGGTGTCATGAAAATCCCAAGATTTCCCTGATCCTTTTCCAATAAACGTATATCCGCCGATACAGTTTGTATCACCGCAATCTGAGCGGTCAGGATTTAAAGTCCAATAATAACCTCCACAATGAGGACATTGTTTCCTATTAAAACCCTTCTCTTTGAAAAGTTGGACTTCGTAGGCTGCTCGGCCGAAAATTTTCCTCAATTTGTTCTTATCCAGCATGGGACTCTTCC
>JABXJU010000016.1 GCA_013375405.1 Candidatus Helarchaeota archaeon | reverse complement strand
CACTTATTGTGACATTCATGTAGTCAGGTGCATTATTATCTATATCCGAATAATTCACTTGGAATGTAAATTCGTGATTTTCATACTCCCAAGTCGGTAAAACAACCCCCGATTCCAAGTTAGGGGCAAAATCATTCACATAATCAACTGTGGGTCCGATAATTAACGAAGTACTTGCATTATAAATTCCATCTGAAGCATTGAAATAATAATTATAAGTCCCATTTTGCAAGGTAATAGATGATTGAAAAATGACACCATCCGTATAATCAAAATCAGTAGGGTCCTGCTTAACAATTTGGTAAGACGTTTGATTAAGAATCACATCAATGTAAATCGGCCCTCGATTACCTGCATCTGTATAATTCACATAAAAAGTGAAAAACGTTGTGGAATTACCGCTCGCCGGATTATACCCAGGATTTGAAAGTGACGGAGCGTAGTTATTAACTTTTTCCTCACTCATCCACCGCAACACATTCAATCCAAAAAGCTGATTATTATCATCATCATCATCTATCTGAAAGTCTGAAATGATTTCATCTACGATCCATAAGATTTTTCCTACCCCCAATTCAAGCAGAACTACTTGAGGATATCCATCGGAAGTGTTTGCAATAATTTGAAGTGAAGGATTGGAATCACTAACGTTTATTGCAGAAAAATGAGACCCGAAGGTTAAAGAATTGATTTCGGATGTAAGAAAATGCGGGTAAGAAATTTGAGTTGAATTACCACTCGTTCCTCCCAAGGGAGTATAGCTGACATTAAAATGGTTGCTTACACTGACTTGTGCATTTCCAAAGTTATCACCTATTATTAATAAGCTTCCACCATTTTCAATCCAATACCATAAATTATTCAACTCATAATTTGGCCATGAATCGCCGCCCTTTTCCAGCACTAATATTTCATAAGGATAAATTAAAAATGAATTGATTATTTGATTGATTTCTCCCGATGTCGCACCTAAATTGGTTGCATTTGTTAGAAAAATTGAATATGAACTATTGGCATCTTCTCCGTGGGTGACTATCCATCCAATATCAATATTGTTTAAATTATGACAACTCACGTTCGGATTGTTATAATACCCAGTACTAGGCAAATTTACAACATTTTCCCCATCAGAAACCGTAAAATTAAAAACATAATGCCCAATCTCCTCAAAAAAATTTGTTATATTATAAATTGCGCCATCCATATAATTTGGATCGGATATATCTTCTTTTTGCATGAAATAATTGGATCCATTGATAGTGACGTTCACATAAATTGGAGGATTATTGTCTGCATCTGAATAGTTCAGGCGGTAAAGGAATGCAGTTGAAGAATTATACCCTAACAACGGTGACACTATCCCAGCATTTAATTCAGGGGAATTCAAGTTTGTATAATTAACAACTGGCCCCGAATACGTACCTGTCGAGGTTGGAAATACTCCATCTGAAGCGTTAAAATAATACTGATATGTTCCGTTTGATAAAAAGGTTTGATATTCATAAATTACCCCATCAATATAATCGGTATCGGTGTAGTTTTTCTTATCCATAGAAAAGGAAGTACCATTTATTGTTACGTTTATAAAAAGTGGCATATTATTATCTGTATCTGAGTAATTTACCATAAAATCATAGAATGTCGTCAGATTTCCATTTGGAGGGGATACAATGAGATTTTCTAACATAGGCGAATTATCATTTGAGGGAAATAGAACATTAGTCTCAACCATTGAAATCGCCCAAGTGTTAGTTCCCGTAAAAATAAAAGTTCCATTAATTAAAATCCCAGTATTTTTTTCATAATAGGCAATGCTTCCTTGATCATCTTTCAACTCCCAGACATTATAATACATTCCGTCTATATTAATTACTTTTTCACTTGTCACATTAAAAAGATGTTCAGATTCAAGACCTGTAAAAACAGAGATTGGAATATTTTTTGTTTCGATCGTGGTATTTTTAAATATCCAAACCCAATCGTGTACATTGTTTCCCCAGTAATTTGAAGTTGGAAAAAACCTTGTCTCATTATTCACATCCCGAGAATCATAATTCGGAGGATCATTTCCCTGAATGAAAGTTTCATTACACCGAAATGTATTTCCTCCTAAATATGTATAATTTTCTACTCCCTTATAAGGAAGAAAAGGATTGTTATTTACTAAAGCTGTCCAATTATAGTAAAAGTGGTCGAATAAAATGGAATTTGAGTAAATTGACAGATTTATTGGATTCAAAGAATCAAATCTACTATGATTAACCCTTCTGCATAGTACCTGCGTGAAATAATAATTGAAATTAGTAGTTATCAATGAAATTAATATTAGAAAAACTATGAGTTTTCTATTCGACAGCAAATAATCCCCTATATTCATTAAAAATTACTTACATTCATTATGTTTTTATCTTCTATTTATAAGTTTATTTTGGACAATTAAACGGAAATAATCTACTTATTTTTTTATGAGGAGAGGTAGAATTTATTAAACATATAAGAATACTTAAAGTATAAATAAGAATTCTCTATTTTCTCCTGAAATGAATTCACGTACATGACTCCTAAAAACTAGATAGGTTAGCTGTTTGTGATGTTAATCCCTATAAACGGCTACCCCATTTCTCTCTAATAATGTTAAAATATTTTCGTTAGATGGATTATTTAGAATATTTAATGCATATATTCTAGATAAATTCGATATTTTCAGTATAGATTTTGGAAGTTTTAATTCTTTATTTCGACTTATATTTAGTACTTGTAGAGATTTAAGTTTGTCTAACGAATCGGGCAGAGTTTCCAACCTATTTTCCGCAATATTTAATTCTTCTAATGATTGGAGATTCCTAAAGGATTTTGGAAGTCTTTCTAATCTATTACTACTTAAATTAAGTGTTCTAAGTGCTGAAAGGTTCCCGATCGATTCTGGAAGTGTTGTTAATTGATTATTGGTTAAAATCAATCTTTGGAGGGATTTAAGGTTTCCTAATTTTTTTGGCAGAAATATTAACTGATTCCCACCTAGACGTAAATGTTGTATATATTTAAAATTAAATAAAGACTCAGGAATTGAATCAAATCTATTAAAAGTCAAGTATAATTTCTGGAGTGCCTGCAGAGAAGAAAAAGATTTTGGAAGATCTTTTAAGCTGTTAATACTTAAATCCAGTTCGTTTAAGGATAAAAGTTTACCAAAAGATTCTGGGAGGCTGGTTAATTGATTATTCCTCAAGTTTAATAGACGAAGGGATTCCAGGTTCCCAAAAGATTCTGGAAGGCTGGTTAATTGGTTATTGCTCAAGTTTAGGAGACAAAGGGATTTCAGATTCCCAAAAGATTCTGGGAGGCTGGTTAATTGGTTGTTTTTTATGTACAAAGTTTGGAGAGATTGGAGCTTGTCAATAGATTTAGATAAATACTTCAATTGAGTCTCGCTTAACTCTAAATATTGAAGATAATAAAAATTAATTAGCGGTCGTGGAAATTCTTTCAATTCTCTCTTATACAGTCCTAATTCTGTAATATGTTTATTTACGATACGATAACCAAAAGTTCGATTGTATATTTTTGGTAATTTTGGAATATCTTCCCCCAATATCTGGGCTATATGGTGATAATTTATATTTTCAAGATCTGTCAATTCTACTATAAAATCATCACCATTATTATTCTTCATTAAGATTAAGAAATACTATTGCGAAATAAAAATTAATTGTCTAAGTAATTTATTCGATGTTCCTGTATTCTATAACCAATTTCAAAATAGTAAATGAAGGATTCAATAATTATTAAGAATCTTGAACATCTGAAAATTATTTGGTTTTTTCAATCTTTCATTAAGAGGGTATTGCAAAACTAAAAATTTAACTTTTTTTGTCGAAAAAATGCCCTGAATTTCTAATTTGGCCATCAAGCCAAATTCAGGAAAGTGTTTTGCTCATGGGGTGGTAATTGTAGATTTTCAATAATTTTATGTTTTGATTTAGTTATAACCTCCCTCAAAATTCTTTAAAGATAGTTGACGTGTTTTTTGCATGTCATAAATGAGGTATTGGAGGGTCAATGTTATCAATTGCATGGTAATAATGCCAAAATATACGAATTTATGGTTATTTTGAAGGCCACGCACGTTAGAACGGCGGATGCAGGTCCCGTCTTTTAGCCGCCCATTGAAGCGTTCTACAGCAGTTCGTTCATTATACTTCTTGTGATAAGCGGGGATGTCTACTAGAAGAGGATTGAAGAAGCGCCAATCCACATTAGGTAATTCTTCAAGACGTTTATATCTAGAATTTTTGGGATTATACTTGATCACGGGCAGCTTTTCTAGATCATCCAAGATGATTTGCTGAATTGCTTGGGTATCAAAGATTCCATCTGCCAAAAGGTGGGTATATTCGAGGTGAGAGTGCCTTAATAACTCGGATAACAGCTCCTTCATTTGAAGGATTTGGTGCCTGTTTCCTGGGCTCGTTAAGGGGGGGAGTCGTATCATTTCCGATTTCGTGCCGACTGTAAATAGCTCCCAATAGCCATAAAAATGACGTTTATCCGATTTATGGCCGATCCCCGCCTCGGAATCCGTCCGCTTAAAAGAATTCGAGTACGTGAGGATTTCAGTGGCATCGATGGCCAGATCATCCTTTTTGAAAGTTCCCAAGGCAGCTAATTCGGCATCCAACTGAAAGAAAATCAGATCAAGTAACTCTATGGGTAATCTCCTCTTAAAGCGACTAATCGTATCGTGTGATGGAAGTACCCCCCTCTTAAATCCGCAAAAGCGGCGGTACTCCTCAATTTCGTGGAGCTTCTTAGTTAGGACGGTATCAAATTGCCATCCTTCCAACCGTTGGAGCAAAATCGCTTTGAAAAGGGCAAGTTTTGAGTACGGGGGGCGACCAACACGTTTATATAGGCGATGGAGGATTCTCTCAATAGATGTAAAGTCAATGACCTTCTCGATCATCGAAAAAGAAACTTTAGACCAAGATCGGGGAGTAAGATTGGTGAAATCATGGATTGAACGGGTTTTTACAAATTTGAGCTTCGAGCTCGTACTTGGCATGTTTAAACCCGCTCAATCCACCCTAACAAATCTACCCCTTTTCTGTCGGTCAGTAAAAACAAAAAGTGAAGTTTTTTGGAAAGGTTTAACTGAAAAGGGTTCATTTAAAATTTGTGTCGGGGAAAAAATAGTTAAAAATTAAAAAGGAATTTTGCAATACCCTCTTAAGAAAACCAAAAAGTTATAAGAATTGCTACGAAAATTAGTGATTCTAACGCCTCTTTTAGCTCACTCTAGATAATTACTGTTGAAAAATTTAAAAGAGTAAATCTGCCAAGAAAAAAATCAAAGAAATTGAAAAATTTTCAAATTCGGATAGAAAAATTTAAATAATGATTCTCAAGTGAATGGGGATCATGAACTCTTACTTTTGATAATCCTTGACAACGGAATGGGGAATGTGTAATACGTGATGTTCAAAAACAAATTAAAAATAGCTGGATTACTTCTAACCCTCTTACTCATAGTTCAATTTACATCAACCATCTTCCATCAAAATGAAATATTTCAAAGTTCAAAGGAGGATGAGGATTATATAAATAATCTAGAAGAGATAACCACCCCATTTCTTCAACTTAACCAAGTATTGGAAGAAAGTTATATATTTTCAGCCTTTGGACATTGCATAATCGGTATTGAAGTGAAAGATACTGATTTTACACACATTAGCTTGAATAATGAAGAAATTGAGGTCAGTTATGGGTACAATGTCTTTTTCAAGGATTTTGGTGAACTTAAAAATCATCAAATTTCGGTAGATAATCCAAGTTACATTTCCCATCTTTATATTCAACCGTTAAATATAACAGAGAAACGAGAAGTTACATTAAATAAATGTGAGACTTATCAGTTTGATGCAGGTGGTCTGATATGTCTCCTCATCAGACCTTTAGATTTTTCATATAATGACTTATTTATTCAAATAGACAATATTACATTAAAACATGTTTATAGTGAAGATGATGTACCTTTTAACTTCGACTACATCATTTTTCATCCTCTTAATTATAGATATTACCAATTTCATTTGGATTTAAACCCTGGAACTCATGAATTACAATTAAATGGAACTGGAACCGCTGAATTTTTACTAGTATCTGAGGAAGACTATGATGAAGATGGCATTAGAAATTCGGAAGAAATCCAACTATCAGATATTTTTGATCCTGTCTTTCCTAACTTATGGGGATGTTATGAGTCGGGATATAAATCTGGAACTGATGCGGAAGAAATTGAATGTCTACTAAATATTTTTATTCCAGATATGGCAGGATCTGAATTACTTTATATTGAAGTGGTTGAAGGTGAAGTTTCTAAGCTCTCTGTTGATGATAATTCTTCGTCATTCCAAGATATAGTTTTTACTGGAAGTGTATTCTTACTTCAAATCTCACCTGGATTTCATCAAATAATATATTCAGTGTCAGGAGAAGAATATGAAGTGGATTTTGAGATCAATTTCCACACCATTCCGATTATTGATTATTTTGAATTAAGAGATTCTGACGGAGATTCAATTAAAGATGTTGATGAATTAAGGTCTGGCTTAGATCCCGACAATTTAGATACGGATCTTGATGGACAACCTGATGCGTATGACCTGTCTCCTCTTCATCATCTGAATTTAAACCCGAAAGAAATTGGGCAAATAATAATTCCTACAGAACCTGAGACCTCAACTATTATAAGCATGCAGATTAAGAGTCCAACACAAAATCATATGGGAAAGGTATTGTGGAGAAATGAATTGGAATGCACTATAATACCTGGACTCAGAATATTTGGAAATCCCACCATAGATCGGCAGACATTATTAAATTCATACCATTATCTCCTGAAAGATGGAACTTATGAAAAGGAATCTATAGTTACCTACAATTTATTAGATTGGTATGATCCCAGCGGAAATGGTGATTATATTCCTGATTCTAATGATCCTTCAACCTCATTTACCTTTATCCCCCTTCAAACAGCTGAGGATTCCTTCGATTGTGATATAGTATATGAATCAAATCACCCAGCAAAGATAAATGATATTGAATCATTAATCGATTTTAGATTTGATTTTATTTGGATTATTTTATATAAAAACGAAACAGACCATCAAAATATCCTGCATTTCTATCCAATAGAGGAACCTATAACAATTCAATCAATGAAGGTACAAGAAATTTCTGATATAGATTATGTATTAGCTACCCCCGATAATCCAGTAGAACACATTATATTTAAATCTATAATGGAAAATCCTTTTCTAACGTCTCAATCAGGACTTTTTTCTGAGAATTTCCAAACCTTTAGTATCCAAGATGATATTATTAGCCAAGGGAGTACGACCTATACTAGTTTTCTGAAAGATATTGTTAATGATTATGAAGATAAAGCTTTACAAAATAATCAGAATGAAGTACTATATGTAGCGGGGTCATCAAGAAGTTTAGACATTTTTAACGAAATAAGGAACCAAGATTCAAATAATCAGTTGAATGATATAGAAAAAACTCAAGGAACATATTTGAGTAAATTTACAATCTTTTCGGACGTCAAGTCACAAAACTTCGGAGATAATTATAAAAACATAGAAATGGAGTTCTTTTCTCCCGCCAGTGCCTCCACAAAAAAGGTCCTATTAGGTAAAGTAATAAACCTTGAGCTTATCGACTTTCCAGCCGATACACAAGGGATATTGATTTCTAGAGCTTATGGTGGTCCGATTGATGTAGATGTTCATGTAATTGATGACGTAAATTTAGAATCACATTTAAAAATTGAATACAATTTATGGATTGATAGAGGTGCTTCCTTATCATCTGGAATAGCATTTGGAGAAGAAGATATTAATAAATTATATTATGATAATAGGCAAAGTAAAATTAACCTTGATAGTCAGCTTTTTGAGCCCCATTCTCCTTCTGACCTCGCAGATTTTTTCCAGTTCTTATTTGATAACGTAAATTCACTTGATAATTTAGAAGGTGCCCTTTTAGATATGGTTGATTGGTGTGGACCTAATCCAACAGGCCAATATGATTTTTTTGCGACCCAATTTACAAATTTTTTGGATGATGCTGCTGATATAAAAGGATTTATGAAAAAAATGGTTGAAGGAGGCTCATTAAGCCTTGATGATGCCTCTAATCTGCGTTATAAAATAGAACAGTGGGTGAAGGAATGTACAAAAGCTGTCGATGATTTTGATGAGACATTTAAAAATAATTTTGATTATGACCAGATTAAAAGTCAAGTTGATAGTGCAAAAGGGGAGAATAAAAAACTAAATGAAGAATTTAAAAAGCTTAAAACGAAATCTGGGGAAATCGGAAATAATAATAACGGATTCGAGTACGATCCCGACTGTACTACACCGGACCGCAGGAGGACACAGAAATTTTCTATAGGTAAAGTATTAAGACAAAATGCTTACAAGATAATAGGAGGTGCATTGATCGCTTTAGGCGGAATAATTATCGTATGTGGAATTATAAACATGATTAATCTGATAGGTGACCAAATAAAAGGTACAGGAACTACCAATACAGTTGAATTTGTTTTGAAACTTACACAGAGCTTAGCAACAATCGCACTTGGAATAGTTGTAGTAAAGATGGGCACCTTAATTTTACAACTAGAAAAAGCGGCGGGCACAGCTTTGGAACAGACTATCACAAAAAGTATGAGTTTCTTGGGAAAGATTTGTGTTGTCTTAACGATTTTAATTTCCGCCATAGAAATAGGGATGCTTATTTCACAAGCTATAAGCGGTGAAATAGCATGGTCAGATGCGATTAACGCGATCCTCACATTTGCAATATCGTTAACTATCAGTGTCGCCCTAAGTGTGGCATTACCTGCAATTTTGGGCGTAACAGGTGCATTGGCCACAACGGGAGTAGGCCTAGTCGTGGCGGGCATTATGCTTCTCCTGACACTCCTGGGGGGGTGGCTGACCGATCTGTGTAATGACCCGAATATCGGTCCTGTTGAAGGGGGAATTTCGTTAATTCTGCCGGAGGAGAATATGACGCGAAGGGGCGGATTAACGGTGGGCGATACTATTGGGATGAATATAACAGTGGGGAATACGGGTGATAATGCTGCCTCGTTTTACACGAGAATTAGAACAGATGACGACTGGGGGACACCGAATATAACCAAGGGGTGTGATTTTGGACCCATTGCTGGAGTGAAGTGGTGGGAAGATGGTCCCTATCTTCTTCAAGGGGCTCAACAATCGTTAACGGTGTATGACACCCTTACCCGTCCAACTCCGAACCAAGAAATCGATCTCTTTTACAGCGCAAGAGCAGTAATGCTAGTATTTCATGTGATTATTCCCTGGTATGAGAATCCGGTGATAGCAGAGGGTACGGAATCAATACCGTTGAATCTCCCCGTGTGTGATCTATCCTTCTCGCATTTCTATGATGATACGATTCCGCTGACAGTGGAGGGGCTCGCCCAAATTGGGAGTATTGAGAAATTGCTGGAAGCCATTGAGGAGTATAGGTATAAGGATGCGCATGAAATTAAGGATACGATTCAATCAATTTCGGAAGAAGAGGCGCAAATTACCTTTTCGGATTTTAATGATATCCAAGAGAGAACAGAGTCTTATGATTCAGAGTATGATATTTTACATATACAAGAGGCAAAGTACAGTTTTGATGAAGATATTGGAGGAGATCCTTCAAATTGGACAGTTACGGAGACAGATAAGACGCATTGTGGTGTCATTCAATCAAAGGCGGGGCATGAGTCCGTCGTTGAGTTTTGGGATGATGACCCTCGTCATTATCTTGAGACGGGGGTTGCTAAAATGACACAGACAATTGACAAAGAAAAGGGAGCGGTAGAGTTCTGGTTTTATTATGAAGATGGACAATTAATTATACCGCCTCCATACATGCATAATTTTTATATAATTTTTGGAGATATCGATGATTGGTTCTTTGATCTAACAATTTTAGGCACTCTTACGGAATTAAGAACTAATAATGTGATCATTGATACTGATTTTCAACCGAATGAATGGCATCATTTAAGAATCGAGTTCGATTGTGGAGTTAATAAGTTTAAGGTTTGGAGCAATCAGACTTACAAGGGAGAATACAACTTTAAGAAAGGCGCCACTTCAATATCTGAGTTACATTTTACGACAGGTATGGCCACCACAGCTGTTGACGCATATTTCTGGCTGGATTCGGTTGATTATTCTTGGAGTCCCGGGTATTTCCCCTATAGAAGTTATTATCACAAGAAAGAATTTGTGCATTTGATTTTAAATTACTATCCCAATATGATTGCTAGAACGCCCCTGAATTCAGGTGGTGAAATAGAGGAACATTTGGGGGCATTCGCCCAAAGTGGGGGAAATCTGCTGATTTCAAAGAATTGGACCAATAAAGTGAATGAAACATTCGAGATATTAAGAGAGGCCTTGCGAATAGTACAAGATCTACCCTTAGCAACGAATATTGAATTAAATCAGATTAATATTAGTGCAATTGATCCGATAACGAAGACCTTAAACAAGAGTTTACAATTTAATCTTGAAGGGCCTGACGATCCTTTTGTGAAATTAGAAATAGATGAACCAAGTGGATTTAGTATCACAATTGATCAAGAGGAGGGATATTTATCCCAAGGATTTAACTTAACAATTACGCAAACGGACCTTAGTTTATTAGCAGGGCTTTATGATTTTCATATAAGAATAATTTATGAGGGAGAGGTGATTTTTGAAGGAGATCCCGCGGTTCGGCTCCCGCCCTACAGTGATTTGAAGGCTATTGAACATGAAATTCCTGCAGTTATCGAACCTGGAGAGAGTTATCCTATAATAACGTTAGAAAACTATGGAAATGTACCTGAAGGTTGTAGCATCGCTATCGAAGAATCAATTCCAGAATCTTTACTTCAGTATTTCATTATTCAAGCCCCAATAATAATGCCAACAGAATCAATTGACGTAATTGAGCTGCAAATACCCAGACACTATTCAGTCATGCCAGGCGAATCTTATTTTGAAGGAATAGTAGAGGACCTATTAACACACATTCAATTTGAATTTAATAACACTTTTACGATGGCGGAGTTTTATGATTTTGAATTTAACTGTGTTGATCCGGATATTTCAATTTTTGATGGTGAAACGGGCGCTTATACTTTTGACTTAATTAACTTAGGGAATGTATTACAGACATTTGATATTAGTTACGATGATGTAACAATTACCGCAGAGGAGTTGGAGAAAGATAATATCCCATTGAGTCCAGGAGAAGCAGATTCTTTTAGTCTAACCTTGATACCTACGGGATTGGGAACGGAGACATTTACAGTCTATGCAAGTTCGGAATACAATTCAGATATAATTAGCGCAACTATTGATATTATTGATGATGATACGACTCCACCAACTATTTCAGTCAGTTATATAGGAGAGGGTAATGATGGAGTTCCAGGAGCATTTTACTGGGAAATTTTCGATGAAGATGACGGAATAGGGGGCGATGGTGATATTGGTCTCAGTGAAATTGTAGTGACTGTAGAATTTACCCCTGATGAGGGGCCCACTCAATTTATTGAAGTAGTGAATCCTCAACCAGTTGATAGTTGGGCCATTCCTAATAATTTAGGCACATATGAAATTACGATATTTGCCCGAGATAATGATGATGATCGGTCGCTTGCATCAGATAGTCTGAGCAATGAAAGTTCTTTAAGCCAGACAATAATAGATGATGATACAACTCCACCAACTATTTCAATCAGTTATATAGGAGAGAGTACTGATGGAGTTCCAGGGGCATTTTACTGGGAAATTTTCGATGAAGATGATGGAATAGGTGGTGATGGCGATACTGGACTTAGCGACATTGCAATAGCGGTGCTATATTTTTCTTCTTCTGGGGGTTTACCTGATATCATCAAGGTGGAAGATCCTCATGCCGTTGGTAGTTGGGCGATTCCTAATCAGATAGGCCTCTATTTCATATCGATAATGGCACAAGATAATGATGATGATCGGACGCTTTTATTGGATAGTTTGACTTCTACAGCTGGTCTACCCCAAATAATCCTGGATGATGATGTAGTTCCCCCAGTGGTGTCAGATGTAGTTATTGAATATGATCTGGAAACCGTTACAGTGTCACTATTTGCGATTGATTCCTCAGGTATTGCCTCTTTCGATATAACGGTAGATGGGGTTCCAATTGAACTCCTCTCTCAATCTCAATATGAGAATACATATACTTTTATCTTTCAAAATGATTGGATTCTGGAGCAGGGAGAGCATTCAATCATCATAACAGTATGGGATGCGGATAACGATAGACCTGGTGATTCCTTATCGAGTTCAATTGAGGGAATTTTTGAAATAACATCTGAGAACATTAAGCAGTTCGTTCTTTTGGAGATAGATCACTTGAAGGAGGAAATTCAAAATTCTCCAGATGAGTGTTGGGCGAAACCTGCGAGGAATAGAAAATCAGCGATGAATAATAAGCTAAATGAATTAAAGGACCTGATATCCACCGATGCCTTTGAAGAGGCGTATGATAAACTACTCCATGACATTAAACCCAAATTAACCGGATTGAAAACAGATGAAAACGAGGAACCTTGGGGAAATGGAGTCTTTAATAATCCGTGGGTCGTTTGTATTGATTTGCAAGAGGAATTTCGAGTAACTTGCAATCAAATATTAACTGATATTGACTTGTTAATTAATAATAATGCAAACGACGTCAAATTTACTGGTGGAAATGGAGGTGGTATCGCCGGGAATTTCATCGGCATTTTATTACTAACCCTCTTCGCGGTATTTGGTGCTGTTACTATAATATTCTTATTAGAAAAGGAAAAACAAAAAAAAGCAATCTCGGGTTCTTACCAAAAAATAGGATTTGGGGGCAAGATCAAAGGGACCTTCAGGATTTCTTTTTAAAAGAGCAGAATTAAACATAAAGAAGATTTGATATAGTTTTTATTACCCCAAATATTAACACAAAAATGGTAATTGGCGCGACTAAGAACATATACGTGGGTGGGATATAGAATAGCGCCCAAAGGGTGGATGACCAACTTAATTGATCAATGCCGGTAAGGCCTAAGAAGGAGAAAGCTTCTTGGGAGTCAACCACAATAACTGTTGGGGGAATAAAAATTAGAAACAGTCCTATTATGAACCAGAAGAACGTTTGTGATAGAAAGTGGCGGGGATCTTTAGCTTTCAAGGGAGTGTTAATGGTTGGCACATGTAATTTAGGAAGGGGTAATGAAGATAAAATGAAGGTATCTGCGATAGCAATAACACCAAGGATATAAAGGAAAATAGAAAAGATGAAGCAGAAAACGCTTTGGAGAAGAAGGGGCATAATTAAATAACACAATAACCCAGCACTCATCAAGATTATTGCTTTCGTTTTAGATAGAGAAATATCTTTCCACCGAAGCAATTCGAAACAAAGAATAACTGAAAGATACAACGCTGCGACGGCAAAAGCAATAGTGAGTTTGGTTGGAAAACTTTCTAATCCCCAGAAGATGTGGAAAAAAAACCGCTCGGGTGCGAAAAAAGGATTCAATAATAGGATAAGGAGGAATCCAAACAACACGCCTTTTAGATACCAATGGCGAATATCGGAGGAAAAATTTTCAAAAAAGCGAAGATGAGAATCCTTGAAACTGATTAAAATCATAATTGAAATGATTATAAACAGAATGGAAATGATCCAGACTAATTGGGGATAGTATTGAAAAGGAACAAGGAGAATTACAACAGCAGCAATCAGAAATGAATATAAAAAGGATCTTTTTCCTAGAGGTGAAGAATCAAATAATAAATGATTGGATTGCACTTGACGGGAGAGTAGAATGCCAAGGGGAAAGCCGAGAATGATGATAAATTGCGGTGAAAGCGCGAACAGTAAAAATCCACAAGACGCAAGCCCTATGGCAAGATATATCGTTTCTCGGACGCCAATTTTCTTTTCTATGAGCGATCTTAATTGAATCCCAAAAAATAATGAAATAATTAAATAAAGCAGATAAATTACGCTCAAAATGGTTGAATAAAAACAAAAATTCACCACTAATAGCAATGTGACATCTAATACAACATAGAAGAATTTCAGAATAGTTCGAAAGAAAAGAGTTTCAGAAGGATTTTGTTCCTTTTCCGGTCTATTTTTAAGAAAAAGCCAGAATGCAGCCAGTACAACTGTAATTATAACAAAGCAAATAATGACAATAATTAACCCGACGGTTTCATTCATCCACGTTTCCGCACGAAACTCTTCTTGATAGCGCTTAAAGAGTTCTGAAAATTGATCAGGGCGTAAGAAGGTGAAAGTATCGTTCGGTAAGGCGTCGAATACAGCTTTCAGGCTCGAAAAGTCGAAATTCCATGAATTATAACCAATAAATACGAAGACGGGGCAATTTGGTTTGTTATTAGAAATGGAATTTAATTTCCCTATGATCTCATTTTCTCGTTCCACCCACATAGAGTGAAATACGGGGACCCCATTCAATAAAAAGTTTGGTTCTGCTTGAAAATCGTGATAATCTAAATAGATTCCAGTAAAATTGCAATTCGAGGATGTATAAGCATTTAAAACCTCGGAAGAATAAATCGGCATATAACCCTCATAACCATTCAGGAGCCAGACTTGTTCCATGTCAGACTGATCCATGGCATATTTAGTTGTGTTTAAATATTTTCGAAAAGAGGGATTCATATCAGGATATGTGTATCCTGCGCCGGAGGGGCCCGCTAGAAAATATTCATTGTTTGTGGCATTTTCATAATAAAATCTTAACCCGACAGGGCAAATACGTGCCATTAATGGCTCCAGTGTTAAACCGAGAGGAACAGCGCCCCGATCAGGGCTCTGCCAGATGTTATTCAGTAAGTAATTTGTAACATAATCAACATTATCCCCGTCGGAAACGGTACAAGCCAAATAAATCTTATTCTCAAGGGGATAGTCAGTAACATTAAAGAGAACTGTCTTTTGATTAAGGAGCGGATCTTTGAATGCACTTAAGACGGTTAAGTCTGGGATAGCAGCACAGAAAGAATATTTACCAGAGTGTGAGATAGCTTTTACCGCTTCATACTCGCCTACAGCACCACCTGGATCTGTGAACCATCCCCACACCGGAATGTTAGCGGGAGTTTCTGCAATGATCCGGCGGAATAGTTGTACCTCCTCAAGTGCTCCGAACGGCCCGACTTCAAGCCAAAACGTGAAAATCTTACAAGCTACAATATAATCGCGGAAATACACTTTGTCATAGGGACGCGAAGCAATCATCTTGTGATTGGCGAGTGGCCAAAGGGTTTCAAAGGCCCATGAATAGAGGGCGACTCGAGAGTTAAAATTCCCCCGAAAATCGTAGATCGGGCTGACTCCTAGGGTGGATGTAAAATTACTCAGCATGGTTGGGTGAATAACCACACTTTCATTTACACCCGCTAAGAAAGTGGCGACATTTACGGTATCCAACAAGTTTTCATCATAAATAATCACCCCCTTAATTGAGGTGTTATATTTTATTACGATATCCCAGTAGGTGAAGGAGCTCGTAATCGTATAATTAACACCATAATACTCCCGTAATCGTGCAAGCCAAAAAGCATCAGAATCGCGGTAGATGAAATAAAGTGAGGTGTTATTTTTATTTACGAGTCCTTGAAGGGTAGTTAGTACGAGTTGTTGTTCGTAAGGCAGGGCACGTATATCGTACGCGTCTAAATCGGTCGGGGTGGTAAAATTTTGAAAATTATTGAAATAGGTATGATCCCCCATCACATCATGCGCAAGATCTGCCCCATTCCAATTGATATGACTATAGTCAAAAATGTAGGGGGGCAACCAGAGAGGTGTAATCCCCACTCCGATTACAAAAAAACTAAATAACCCAAGAAATAAGATTTTCTTTCCTTTTGATAAAACCATCTTCTATTCAATTTTCAATCTATATCTTTACCATTAAAGATTTTTTTCATGCAAAAAATGATTCTCAAAATGCATCAAGTGATAATTGCTCATCATCAAGGTCAGTGATGCCTTTATCAAGGGAGAAAATTTTCTGAATAGTCTTATTTATCTTACTTCTATTCGATGGATTCGCCCTCATCTTTAATTCGGTGATCAGCTCTTTTTTTGAATGAAATGAGATTTTGCAACCATGAATTTCAACGGGAGGTATATTCACTCCTCCTTTAAGAAGATAAAATTTTATCTTTTTAGCAATTTTCGGGTATTTCGCCCAATCTTTAGGTTTAATACCCCCATAAGACCTTTTGAATTCAATTATCTCGTCTAACTTCTGCCCCCTCTTCAAGAAAATGGATTTTCCTTTTAACTTAATCGGTTTTTCAGCAAGATTATGAACAATACCATCTGGAATTAAATAACTTTCTGTGCTTTCGAGAGTGGGGTGGTGTACTCTGTAATTAATTAAGCAATTTTTATTTATCAAATTCAAGCTAAATTTTCCTAGGTTATCAAAAAGATCTCCTTCTTTTTGATTTTTCTCCTTATCATAAATTGGATATCCGCGACTTTGCAAGAAATCGTTCAAGGTCTTCCCTAACTTACCGATATGAACCCGAAATCCTCCCCACACATTATCAACTTCAGGTGCAGATGGGGACTCTTCGTATTTATCAAAATAGTTTTTAAGCCATGTTTCTACTTTTGCAATATTTTTAGGGTCTGACCAATCATAATTTATTTCTAAATTAATGGGAAAGCCATATTTTTTTAAAAAATCATTCCAAGTCATGCCCTGTCTTAATAGATAATTAATAAATCCACCAAACACCTCTTTTAATTCATCGCTAGTTGGAGATCTCCCATAAAAATCTACATAGTCTTCAATCCATTTGATAATCTCTTTTTGGGTTTGGGGATCGGAATAATCATATTTCATTTCAAGATGGAGGGGATATCCATGGCTCCTTAAATAATCGTTCCAAGTTGTACCATGTCTAGAGAGGTATCCGACAAATCCACTGAATTTTTCCCGAGCTTCCTCACCTGTGGGCGGTTGACCAAATTCATTATAGGACTCTATAACCCAATCCTCCACAATTTTCCTATCTTTTGGATCTGCCCAATTATATATTTTCTCGCGAATAGGGGGAATTTTACATTCTCTTAAAAAATCATTATAAGTCCTTCCGGATAACCGTTCGCTCTCAATAAATCCAGAGAATTTTTTCCGAATTTTCACGGTATCAGGAGCTCTTATATTCTTCTTATAATACTCAATGATATATTCTTTTACCGCATCACGAGTCTTTTTCACTTCCCAGTTGGTAATTGGTAGAATCACATAAATTTGGTTATTTAACTTTATTTTCTCTAAATTATTTAGATTAAATTTTAATCTTATTTTGCTCCATACAATAATTGTATTCTGAGCTGTGAGAAAGTTCTCGAATTTTACCTTTAAATTGTTCAATTGAATTGCTGTAAGTTCCTTCTGAACAATAGGGTGTTTCGGTACATCTAAAAACATCTCTAAATTTATACCTTCCATGCCATTAACTATTATATTATATCTGTTCGCTGCCTTTCCAAAAATTTCACAAAATTGTGCACGAGTTATCCCTATTTTATTTCTAAGTCTATCGAGATACGGGCCTAAGCTAGGGTTTTTTATAGAAAATCCTGTGAAGAGTTTTTTAGTTACTAAAAAATTACTCAACTTTCCCTTCTTAATAACCTCTATTGGAACTTCAATACCATACCGCGGTGTAATCTTGTTTTCTTTTGACGACATCTCAAATCTTACTCCTTTTGAAGGCAAACCTAAATGTAATTTTTTTACTAGAGACACAGAGCTTGGTTTGGAAGTACTTTTCAGTTTTTCGGATTTAAACTCCCCATTAGCATAAATGGCGGTGGATTCTGCTTTATAGGCAGAATCAGGCTATATAGGCTATATTCCCTTAGAATCAGGCTATCTTCTACTCATCCTTTATAGACATTCAGGATTCTTTATAAATCAAATATAAATATTTTAAGTATAAGTGGGAGATTGCGGATGAGGAAAATTCTCTTTTCCTAAGAGGAAATCTTATTTCAAGAATCCCATTTTTATATATTTGAATCTAATTTTTAGTTATTAATTATTGATAAATTGAAGTGGGATTGTTAATATGAAGATTTTAATCGCATATTATTCTATGACTGGAAATACTGAAAAAATCGCGAAGGGTATGAACGAAGCATTGGCTGGAGAAGATGTGACGCTGAAAAAAATTGAAGAACTCGATCCCTCTACCTTGAACTCATACGATCTCGTCCTGTTAGGCTCCGGAATTTATGCTGCACGGTTTCATAAAACGGTGAAAAAACTCCTAAAAGCTACGGAAGAACTCCCCCCAAAGGCCGCCCTCTTTTATACTCATGCGACAATAGACCCAGAGACTTATCAGCCCTTTCCTCGAAATATTAGAAAGATTATTGAGAAAGGTGGTTGCACGATAATTGCAGAATTTGAGTGTTTGGGCGAGACCAAAAATGTATCGGATGAGCAACAGCAGCAGAGACTGCAAAGTTTATCCCCAGCGGAAAGAAAAAAGGCCAAAGATCAAATGGCAAAGTTGAAAGGCCATCCAAATGCCGATGATCTCGAGAATGCCAAGAATTTCGCAAAATCCTTCCTTTAAGTAATCTAAACCTTTAAGTAATCTAAGACTCAGTCAAAATTTTGATAAACTATTTAAGGGGTTAGTATCTACCATTGTAAATATGTTACCCGAAAATAAAAGGGAACGCAATATTCTAATTCAGATCACGAAGGTTGACCAAATTATTAGGGGGTTAACCTTCATAAAAGATTTTTCAGTAAATAAATTTAAAAAATTGTATCAAAAGGGGAAAGATTTTATTAAGTTCCTTTCGGATACGAAGAAGATTCTCATTTTATCGCAATTTACGATGAAGGATTCTTTAGCTTTCACCGAGATTCAACAGGATTTAAATATATCCAGCTCCTTATTGAGTTATAATCTTAAAAAAATGACGGATCTCGGGTTTCTGAAGAAAATAAATCGTAAAGAGCGTCGAAAGATGAAATTTTCTTATTATCGAGTCACAGAATTGGGGAAGAAAGTTCTGGCTCAAATATTTTTCTTAGGACATCAATGAACAAAAAGGATGAGGAATGTATGAAAAAAACAAAGGGAATCAAGATCGTTCTGACCGCGTCAGAAACTGAGATTTCCGATTTTAGGAACAGCCCGTTTATTGCGTTTACAGGCAGTTTCCCGCACAGGATGCCCTTATGGAGTTCAAGAAGGCTTCTTTTTCCCCCACCTCCTGTGAAGGACGGAAGATCGAAATTTGCGCCATATGGACTGCGAAAAATAGAAGCAAGCCTTTTCGAAAATGGATTTACACAGGAAGATATTATTACAGTTATTCCTGATGACCTCAATAAGGTAATTGGTCCGGAGACAAAGGTTTTAGGGATCTCCGCGATGGATCCTTTGGGGCTGGCATATGTGTCGTTTACCTATTCGACATTTTTGGGATGGGGAAATGAACCTGAGAATCTACATGCGTTCCAAAAAATTTTTCGGACGAAGGCCGTGAAGAAATATAAGCCCAAGGTGATTGTGGGGGGAGCAGGATCGTGGCAAATTGGACCGAAGGCTCAAAAGATGTTGGGGATTGACACGGTCATTGTAGGGGAGGGGGATGAACTCGCGGTGGAAATTTTTAAGAAGGCGGTGAATGGCGAACCACTTCCAGGGAGGGTAAAACAAAAACGATCTTCTCCAATTGATAAAATACCCATAATTAAAAATGCAGCCGTTCATGGCACAGTCGAGATTTCTAGGGGATGTGGCAGAAATTGTCAATTTTGTACGCCCACAATGCGAAAAAGACGGGATATGCCAATAGATAGAGTAGTAGAGGAAGTTAAGGTCAATATTGCAAACGGAAATGATATGATAACTTTAGCCACGGAGGATTTATTTCTTTATAAATATGATAAAACAACAAAATTCCATCCAAATGCTCTGGCAGTTTATGATTTGGTGAAGAGTATTGTTTCAGTTCCTGGTGTAAAATCTGTGCAACCTGCTCATATTTCCTTGGCACCTGCAGTTGTAGACCCAGAAATGATTAATGGATTAACGAGCATCATGAACGATTACTGCCGCTATCACTATAAAGGGGACCCCATCATTACAGCGGAGACTGGGATTGAAACAGGAAGTACACGGCTAATAGCGAAGTATATGCGAGGTAAATGTTTACCTTATCAACCTGAAGAATGGCCAGAAGTTGTATTGAATGCCTATGGAGTTTTAAATGATAATAATTGGACACCTCTCGCCACAGTTATTATTGGAATGCCAGATGAGCAGGAGTCAGACGTTATACAAACCCTTGAATTAGTGGATGAGATTTTTAATTACAGATCCTTCCTTGTTCCGAACCTCTTTGCAAATTTGCAGGAATGCATCCTGCGTAAGGAGCGCCGTGCTAATTTTGATGCTTGTTCTGATACACAAGTCGAACTCTTTCAGCGGTGCTGGGAATATAATCTTCATTTGTGGAGGGAAGATTGGTTGGGAAAGAGTAGATCACCCACAGGATTAGCGATTAATTTATTAACAACTTTAATCATGAATGGCGCTTTGCTTATTTATTATCAGTGGGGGCGAGGAAATCTAGCAAAAATCAGGAGAGATTTAATAAAGAAAGTTGCGGGGAGGAAGCCTATCGAAAGAATTAGCGCCAGTTTGAAAGCAATTAAAAGCGGTTTGAGATGATATTTTAACTTTCGGTTTCTACCTGAACCGTCTTTCTAATCTGTTTTGCCCGGTTGCGTAGAGTTACTTCTGAGATTGCAGAAGTCTTAGATATTTCCAATTGGCTTCGAGGCTCCCCTAGTTCTTTTGCAGCAAGATATAGAGCAGCAGAGGCTAATCCTTTAGGATTTTTACCTACTAGGACCATCCCGCTTTTTTCTGCTTGGTTTAACAACTCGATTGCGCGCTTTTGAACCTGCGGAGAGAGTTTCAGATCCTCTCCGAAGCGTACAATGTATTGCGTTTTGAGATCAGTAAGTTCTTTAGGAACAGATTCTTCGATGTGTTGAGCTAATAAGCGATAGGATTTTGCAATAGTTTTTACAGGAATTTGAGTGATTTTCGAGAGTTCATTTAGTGTGCGAGGTAACCCATGAATCTTAATTGCGGCATAAAGAGAAGCAGCGACTAATGAATCAATGGAGCGACCCATAGTAAGTTTAGCACGAACTGCTTTTTTGTAAATACGTAAAGCCTCTTCAGTCACAGTACGAGGAAGTCCGAGAGTACTGGCTTGATTAAGTAATTTGGGTTGGGCAATTGATAGATTCCGTTCAAAAGTGGTTGTTACGGAGCGCTGGATTTTTGAAAGCCGCCAATATTTTTGTTTTTGCTTTGGTGAAAGCGCCGAGCCGCTCGTATCAACGCCTGATTTCGGAACGACTGTTCGTGGACCAAAATCAGTAAAAACCGGTTCCGATCGCCGACGGTCGTCAATTTCTTGCTTAGTGAAAGCCCGTCGAGGAGCATCAATAATTACTGGGCCATGAACGACTCCACAGGTCCGGCAAACATAAATTCCACGGTACGGCCTCACATCTGGGTTACTACAGCAATCCCAATATCCTTTGTCAGGATCTTTTTCCTTTGCCGGCATTCCGTTTTTTTCTTTCTCACTCACGATTTAACATCTTCAAATTTTTAGTAATTATACTGTTTTTCTAAAAAGCTATCCGTAGCAACAAAAATATCGCAAATATTACTTTTTGATATTTAGCTTGACCCTTTAGCCTACCGTGAATTTCGATGAAAATAAATTCATCATTTTCTTAGTTAATCATCCCTTATAAAGTCTTTGAGAATATCTGGGTATTTTTATAATTTATAGAAATAAAAATAGGACCAGGATTTATTATCTAAACTAAAATTATTTAGCATATTTTAATCTAAACTAAGGAACCGAAGGTTGGGTCTTGTTTTGGCGAATTTGGGGGGATCTTACAAGTGGTTCTCTGTCAAATCAAGCAAATTTTTGATTTCTGGAGAATTTTGGATAATTTTATAGAATTTCTGATGGATTTCACTATACTCATGAGAGTTTTTTGTTTTGAATGCCCTGATTATGGAGTCTGAGAGTTGATAGTAGTTATTTGGTGAATTGTCACGTATATCATGTAAAATTATTTCGGCCCTCGCGGGCTGCTGCATGATTAGGCAGACAAGCGTCGCGCAGCATGCTGAGTATGATGCTAAGAGCCTCTCGTCATCCTTCATTGCAATATTAATTGCCTTTTCATAGTATTTAATAGCCCTTTCGTAACAAGATGACGCCTTTCCCTGATCACTAACTTTCGAATAAAATGTAGCTGCTCTATAATACAAAAATGCGGCAATGTGAAATTTATTAGATTTTAAGCTAGGCTCAGCCAATTTTACAAAATATTCAGCTAATTGTGAATTACAATAACTGGTTTTTTCATAATACCCGATTGTTTGGTAGATTTGAGCAGCTCTTAAATAGTTTTGGACCGCTAATTCTAAATCATCACTTTGCTTTGCCAGGTCTGCGGCGTCCACTGCATAATTTGCAGCTTTTAAAAGATTTCCAACCCGTTCTTGATATAAACTTGCATCTTGAAAGTTATTTGCAGCACCATAATATTCATTTATAGATAATAATTTTTCAGCGGCTGCTAAGAGCAAATCAATTGAGGTTTCCGCTTGCCCTAATTGATTTAAACAATAAGCTGCATTTCGTTCGTAATATGCTGCTTGCAATATTTTACCTTTTTCAATATTTGACTTGGCCACTGTTAAGAAACAATCTACTTCATTTTGTAGAATTTCCTTTAACAATTCATCAGAATCATTGAGTCTTGTGACACAATTTGCCGCAGCAATAAAATTTTGAACGGCTTCAAGTGGTAAATCATTCTTTGAAAACTTTTCTGCTGCAGCTAGTCTATAACTAACCGCTTTATTTAAACAATCAATCATTGCAAGGTTATTACCTAAATATTCATGACAAGATGCCATATGTTGAAAACATTCTGCAATAAAATATTGAAATCCTTTCTGGGTAGAACATTCAACGACTTTTTGATATTGATTTAAAGCTTCTTGATAATCGTCCAAATATTCGTAGATCTTTCCTAATTCTAGTTGAGTTCTGCATAGGTTTGTGGGATCATCATTATTTTCATGAATTCTTATTTCTTTTTGTAAAATCTCGATTGCTTTTTGGTAATATTCACGTGCTTTAGTCTTATTTTGAATCTCAGTTTTCGTATATTTTGCAGCGCTACAATAGAGGCGACTAGCTTCGATGTAATTCTTCTCTTTTATTGCCTTTTTCCCCGCACAAATGTAACACTCAATTGCTGCGTTAAATAATTGATGAGCTAGTTCATTATTATCATGCTCTTTTTGAAGAAAACCAGCTGAACAATAAGTTTCTGCAGCTTCGAAATAATCTTGGTGTTTTTGGGATTGGTTCGCTAAAAATCGATGGCATTTATTAATTTTTAAAAGGTATTCATCTCTCTTTTCAAAATTCCCCTCTACATCAAAAAAATTAATAATATCCAACAGACAATCTATGGCTTTTTGGAAAGAATTTGAGCTAATCAATAATTCAGCCGATTTTATTTGATCATCGATTCCACGCGAAATCTCATCCATCAAATCACATGTATTATTCACTTAAGGGTAATGTCGTATCATGTACTTATGCCACATTTCCGAGATCTTTCTCGTTTTCTAAGGAAAAGTTCCTTGTGTAAAAAAGATTATCATGGTATATAAATTTGCTCTAAAAAATTTCAATTTAACACAAAATGTGTTTATTTTATGCATGTTAGTTTGACTTATTGGTGTTAAATTCATGCTTTAAAGAATGCATTTTTTAATTCTAATGAGTTAAAATTCTTATTAGTGTTAATAATAGATCTTCAATTTATATGGTGTATATGTATGGACAATATAATTATTCTTCTGAAGGAGATAGATGAAGTTCTCCAAGCAATAAGTCCCATGAAAATAAGAGTTAAACAAAAAGATCTGATAAAATTTTATGAAATTACACAGGATTCAGAAGACCATTATGTTCATGATGGAAAAGAAGCAGCAATATCGCCTGGATATTTTTTGACATTATTGGCACCCATGGCAACAAAAGTAATGGTTAGTATTTTAGGGCATCAAAGTCTTCCGAAAATAAGAGGAGTGATTCATTCTAAATCAGAAATCAATTTCTTTAAATCTATAGCCTATGGAGTGTATAATCTCTGGAGTCGAGTAGAGACCTTACAAAAAAAGAAAGGGAAAACCGGAAACTATCTCGTTCTAACTTTTAGGATGAGTTTGCTTAATGAGAAAGAAGAAGAAGTGGCGAACGATATCCATCAATTTTTCTTACGAGTGAAGGAGGATGACAATTAAATGCGATCGTATAATGACGTGAAAATCGGAGAAGAAATCCCGTCATTTACAATTAAAATGGATCGAACAATATACAAACAATATTGTAAATTAGTATATGAAATTAATCCTCTCCATTTTAATGAGAAATATGCCCAATCATTGGGATTTAAATCAATTGTCGTTGCCGGTGTCTTTACCTATTCCTTCTTTCTACGCTCCTTACTTACTTGGGTGAAAAATCCTACATCTATAAAAAACCTACAAATCCGTTTTCATGAGCCAGTTTATATTGAGGATACTCTTACCCATCGAACAAAAATTCGCAAAAAATATGTGAAAGATAGCATCCACTATATAGATTGTCATGTGCGGGTTGAAAATCAGGATAAAGAATTGGTGACCAGTGGCTCAGTGACTTTGGTTCTTAATTCTTGAATTTTTAGAGATATTGATCTAGTTTCCATTGTCCCGTCTTAATATTAATTTTTGATTTAACAGGTTCTTTCTTAACAGGTTCTGGTTTAGAGGGGTCTCTTAATTGCTTATAATACTTCAGCATTTCTCTAAAAAATTCTAGAACTATATCTCTTTTCAAATATCCGCTGCATGCCCAACGATGTCCGCCATATTGCATGACTTTAGAGGGGTATTTCTTTCGAATAGCGTGATAGACTTGTTTAGCATCCGCAAGAGTCTGTGTGTCTTTTTCAATGAAATTCCAGACAGCATCATTGGCTCTGATACTTAACTTTACTATGTTCTCTTCTTCAATTTCACAATAACTTAGCATAATCTCGATTTGTTGGAATTTTTTCATAAGGACGCCAGCAACGACGCCTACTTCATCGTAATAGATAATGTTTGAAAAGTCGACCATAACAATTCGTTCGTCCCACGATTCCATAGGAACTTTACCAGATTTATATAGTTCGAGTGCTTGGGCAACCTCCCGGTCCCCGATTCGATGATAGCTTTCAATGGCGTCCCAAAGATTTTCATCAACAAATTTATTATTTAAAAGTTCAAGTGCTAAATCAGCTTTGCCTCTGCGGCTTACATAATTGATGCGATGCAGAATTTCTCTAGGATCATAAGTTCTTCGCCCATCAGATAAAAGAGTACAATCCCATCCTTC
This sequence comes from Candidatus Helarchaeota archaeon, assembly GCA_013375405.1. The sequence continues at coordinate 9,975 of JABXJU010000016.1, read as the reverse complement.
TAACCCCTCCAAATCATAAACATAATTGATTACTCCATTAATAATATGAGTGGTATTAATATCTAAGTTCGCATCTGATAAAAGGTGAATGGTAAGGACTTCGACTAGTTTTTTCTTTTCTTCATCTGTGAGGTCAATAATCCGCCTCCATTGCTCACCCTCTTTAAGCTCAAATAAGTCATTTACAAGTGCTCTACAGATATTTATATCTTGAAGACTCGGAATACCTGAACGATTAAGCGCAATAAAAACAGGATACATTCCCCTACCAAAGAAGCAAATGTCTTTTCGCATTGAAATAGCACCCACATTGACCGCTAAATCTGCAATGTATTTATTTACAGAGGTCGGGCCGTTGCTCATTTGAAAATCGCTTACAGCCCCCGCTATCGCATAGCAAAGAATGACTTTTCCCACCTCAGTAGTCCAAAATTCTTGTGGAAATACATTTACTAATATCATTGCTGTAGTGGTAGAGCCGCTACAATCACTTTCATCATTCATATGGAACTCGCACGAATTCAATTGATGCTTCCCATAAACGGAACTTTCATTTGGATGATGATCAGCTATTATAAAATCCACTAACATTTCTTTGAAAATCTCCTCAAACTCTGCGCCAATATCTCCTGTTATCACGTAATCGTAAAGATTTTCAGATAAAATCTCTTGCATTTTCTCAATATCTGGTGATAATAGGATTTTCGTAGTAATTTTTTTGAAGTTTAATGCTTTCAAGCCCTGGTATAAAACGGATGCCGCAGAGATGCCATCTCCATCACGATGCCCCACGATAAGAATGGGACGATCTCTTTTCCATTTCTGTAAGCGAGCTGCTAGCTGATATGCTCTATCAAGAAAGCCAACTGGTATCTGCTCCACGATTAATCCCAAAACTACAGATTTCTAAATAATCTTTCTTAATTAATTATAAAAAGTTGGGGTTTTCAATAATAAAGAATTTAAACTATATATGATAAACAATTTTAAAAAGAATTTTTCAAAAGAGGATGTTTTTTGAGATGTTACGAAAAATTATGATAATTAAAAACAATGAAATCATTATAAAAGAGAATACGGAGAAACTTTCAGTTGGGAAGCGATTTCACCCCTATTCATATCTTTGACTTATACCTCGCAACATTTCCCAAATAAAATATTTTTTTTATTAAAAACGTAAGGATTGGAAATTAGTGGCCAAAGACCTATTATCTGAGATAGATCTGGACTATTTTCGAGAAACCTTCATTAAATATACAAGGAAAGCCTTTCGAATGCTTCCTACAGTAGATAAACCACGCATCCTTGATATCGGTTGTGGATTGGGTGTTCCCACCCTTGAATTCGCAAAGTTATGCGATGGTGAAATCGTAGGCATCGATATCGACCAATCACTCCTCGATCAACTGAATCGAAAGATTGAAAAAGAAGGTCTTTCAAATCGAATAAAGACTATAAACTGCTCTTTATTTGAAATAGATCTCCCAAATGAAAGCTTCGATATCATCTGGGCCGAGGGGGCAATCGGGGTAATTGGTTTTGAAAAAGGGCTTAAGGCATGGAATCGGTTCCTTAAACCTAAGGGATTCTTGGTAGTCCATGATGATATTAACAATATGTCTTACAAACTCAAGAAGATCCCTAGCTGGGGTTATAAACTTATCAATTATTTTACGTTACCCGAGGACGCTTGGTGGTCAGAATATTATAAACCTCTGGAAATTCGAATCAAAGAACTTCGCCCGAAATACACTAACGATCCCGATGCGCTTAAGATATTGAACAAGCATCAAAGTGAGATAGATCTGGTCAAAAAGAAGCCTAACGCATATCGCTCCGTATTTTATTTAATGCAAAAGTTATAGAACCTCTTTATTTTTCATATAAATAGTCGGTTATAACCGTAATTCTCAAAATTAATTTTGAGTTAAATTTTGACACTATTTCCAATATTTATAGAATAATGGCGCTTTTGGCTTCATTAAACATCTTTCTTTACGATAAATTAACCTCCCAAAAACCTGAATTATTAATGGATAATCTATTATTCCTTTAATAAGGCGACATTCTTTGCAAAGTATTCTGATCCCTTTGCTATCTCTGAGATAAAACCACTTATTTTTTTTTCAGAAGAGTTTTGAAGCCTCTTTTTAAGAGAGTCTTCATGTTTTAAAATCAGTTCATTTGCCAACTTCTCTGAAGTCTTTGCTATCCCTGAAATAAATTTTCCAAGTCCTATAAGATGGGGCGATTGAAGCTCATATTTAAATTCATCTATTATGGAATTTTTATATATTTGAGCAATTTCCTGTGCGATAGGCTGAGAAGCACTTGATATCCCAAAGAGGAATACACCAATTCCAGAGGCCCTTTTCTTTCCAAAAATATCTTTCGCCTGAAGCTTTTCACCCACTATCTCAATTAATAATTCTTTATGGGGTTGTATAATCTCTTTTGCTATCCTAGAAGAAGCACTAGTTATCCCTAAGAAAAACCTACCAATCCCCCAAAGGTTATTTCCTTGATGTTTTTTATTAAATAGTTCAATTAATAATTCTTTATGAGTTTGAGCAATTTCCTCTGCAATGGATATAGAAGCAGCTGCCACTGCTGAGAGGAACGAACCAATTCCAGCAAGGGTTAAATCCTGCTGTTTTTCATTTAATAAACTAAATAATGTCCTTTTATTGGATTGAATAATTTCATTTGCTAGAGATTTGGAAGCCTCAGCTAACACAGGGAGAAAATAGGGTTCTTTTTTAATATTTTCTTTCAGTATTTTAGATAAATAATCGTGATATCTTAATGCAACTTCTTCTCCTATTTCAGAAGAACGGTTTGTCATCCCTCTAATGAATGTATAAAGTTCTTTATATGACAGCGTGTGTAAATTTTCATCAAGTACTTCGAAAATAATGTTCTTAAAGGTTAAAAACATTTTTTTTGCCATATCATTGAAAAATCCATAAAGAAAATCCATCATCCCTTTAATCGATGAATTCATCAATTTTTTTCCTATTTCATTTATATGCCTTTCAACAATTTCTGTAGATGTAGAGGGAGAGATACGTGCGATTCCTGATAGGAACCCACTAATTTGACTATTTGATGTAGATTGAAGATTTTTACCAAATATTTCAAATAACGTCTCTTTATTGTTTTGAAGAATCTCAACTGCAATATCTTCAACGGGAGATAAAGAATGCAATATGCTACCAATTTCTCCAAGTGGTGAATGATGGAATAATTTTCCCAGTACTTCCATTAGTAATGTCTTATCATTATGGAGAATTCTTTTTAATACTGGGTTAGAAATAGATTTCAATGAAAAAAAAAGACCATTAATTTCAGAGAGTGAAGATTCATGGAGTTGTTGTTTAAAAAGTTCTGAAAATGGTTTTTTACAGGTTTTTAAAATTTCTTCCAATACAATTAGAGAACCTTTATTAAAAAGGACATAACGAAAAAACATATCCTTAAATGAAAGCACGTTTAATTTTCGTATTAGTTCCTTTTTACAGGATTGAATAATATATCTCGTTACATCTTCAGAGGCGTCTGCTAGATTGCGAAGAGCATATAGTTCCAATTCGGGGCTTTCTTGAATTTGTTTTTTTATTAGCTCAGATAGGGGTTTTTTATAGGTATGGGCAAGTTCTTCACCTATTTCTTTGGAAACTGTCGCAATTCCAGAAAGAAATCTTCCGATATCAGATGAAGATGCCTTTTGAAGCGCGTTTTCTAATACTTCGAATAACAATCTTATATGAGTGTGAATAATTGTTTTTGCGACCTCTTCAGAAGATATATTTATAGATTTAAGGAAATTAGTGATTTGAAAGAGTGGACAGAGGAGTACTTTTTCTTCAAACACTTTTAGTAATGTACCCTTATGCCGATCTGCAATTATATTAGCTAAAGTCGCTGAACTTCTGTTTAAAGCAGTGAAGAACTTGTATATATCCCAGAAAGACGATTCCTGAAATTTCTCTTCTAACAAATTTTTATAGGTTTGAGCGATTCTGTCTGCGAAATTTTCAGAGGCAGCTGCTAGCTTTAAGGATTTTCCAATATCTTCAAGGGGCGATTTTTGGAGCTTTTTCTCTATTCCATTACATAATTCGTCTTTATAAGTTCGAAGAGTTTCTAACCCTAGATCCTTAGAAGCCTCAGCTAATCCGAAGATGGAATCACCAAATTCTCCAATTGAAAAATCAAGCTTTCCTCCAGCTACTTCAATTAATAGATTTTTATGAGTTTGAAGAATTTCCTTCAATAAATTTTGATGATTACTACTTCTTAAAGAACGGATGAAAATGTCAATTTCTTTAAACGAAGCAACTCTGAATTTCTTTCCTAATACATCAATTAATTGAGGTTTATTAGCTTGAAGAATTTCATCTGTAAGGGATTTAGAAGTATGGGTTAAGTTAGAGATAAAAAAACCAATTTCGTTCAAAGAAGAGTCCTGAATTTTTTCCTTAAATGTTTCTTTTAATTTATTTTTATGAGGAGAAATAATTTCTCTTATTAAATCGCGTTGTCCTGTTATATAACTTGGAAATAATCGGAAAAATGGATTAAGTTCGTTAATTGAAGCACTCTGGAGTTTTTCACCAAATAGCTCAGATAATGGATTTTTATAGAGTTGAAGAAGTTTGTTACCTATATTTTTAGAACTCACATTTACAGAATGGAGAAATCTACTAATTTCTTCAAATGAATAATCCCGAAGTTGTTTTATTGCAATTTCAGAGAGTATTTCTTTATGTATTTGAAAAAATTCAATTGCCATTTCTTCAGAAGCTTTTGCTAAAAAAGATAGGAAATAATGAATTTGATCAATTGAGTAATCTCGAATTTTTTCTCCAAAGACGTCAACTAATGTGTCTTTATAAGTTTGAATAAGTTCATTTCCAATATCTTCCGAAACACTTTTTATTTTTTGGAAAAAATTGAGAATCTCTAAAGGTGTGGATTGCTGAATTTTTTCTCTGAATAATTCAAATATATTCTTTTTACTTTTTGTAATGAATTCTTTTGCTATATCCTTAGATATGCTATTTAGCCCATCAAAGAAATTCTCAATTTCTTCAAGTGAGGATTCTTGAAGTTTCTCTTGAAAAATTTCATAGATAACCTTCTTGTTGACAGATATTATTTGTGATGAAATAAAGGAAGATCCCAGCTTTTGAACTGTATTTGCAAATATCCCTCTTTCGAATCTTCTTTGTTCAAACTCTCGAATCCTTTCACCAGAAACGTCGGATGCTCTCTGTCTTCGAGTTGTCACAAATTCGTAATACATAAAAGGAGGTCGTGCAACCCAGTAAAGAAAGCGACCGAAATCAAAAAGAGAAATATTCCATAACCTTTCTTCTATTGATTTTTTATGAGTTTGGATAGCTTTTACTGCCAGATCTCTTGAGCATGCTGATAACGCCACTATGAAATTTGCAATCTTTTTGACTGGAGAATCCAAAAGAATCTTGCTAAATATTTGGGACAATATTTCATAGTGAGATTGAGCAAGTATGGTAGCTCCCTCTTGAAATACTCTTCTAAATGCGTAGAGAAAATTACTTATTTCTTCAATGGGTGATCTCTGGAATTTCTCCTCAAACACTTCAAAAATTGTTGATTTATGAGTTTGAGTAATTTCTTTTACCAAATCATAGAAATCTAAATCTATTCCTGACAGGAATGTGGCAATTTCTTCTAGTGAGGAATCCCGAAGTCTTTTTCCAAATACTTCCGATAAGGTGTTTGTGTAGGGGCGAATTATCTCTTTAGACAGGTTTTTTAATCTGCCGTAATGCAGATAGCCAAAAAAAGCTCCAATTTGGTCAAGTTGAGATTTTTGAATTTTTTCTCCGAAAAGTTCAGATAATTGCTGCTTTTTTAAGGAAATTTCACTAACCATACTTTCAGATGGTATAGAAATGAAGGAAAGAAAAGACCCTATATCTTCAAGCGGATAATTAATAAGCTGATTTTTTATGATGTCTGATATTAATTTTCTATATGTTTGTATAACTGTTTCCGTCTCGGATATTGCCGCGTGAAATACACCTACAAGAAGTCCTTGGATTTCTTTCAGTGAAGCTCCCACTATTTTTTCATCCAGAATATTATAGAGAGTTCTTTTGTAAGTTTGAAGAGCTTCATTTGCAAAATATTGGTTAATTTCTCTTAATCCTTCGAGGAAGTCCCCAATTCCTTTGAGCGACGAATCTTGAAGCTTTTCTTTGAAAATTCTCGATATTGTGGTTTTTTGAAGGCGAATAAGTTCCATCGCCTCATATCCAAGGAGATCTGCTAATCGGGAATGAACCAGTCCAATATCTTCGAGCGAAGATTCGTGAAACTTTTCTTTAATCATTTCGTATAATATCTCTTTGTGAATCCGAGCGTATTTTACTGCTTTATATCCATAAATTTCGTATACCTGGAAAAGAAATTCATTAACTTCGCTCAATGAAGCCTCTTGAAGCTTTTTCATTTGAAAAAAATCCTCAATCATCTAAAAAATAACCCCTTCTTAATTGATTTCAAATTGATGATTACGCTTTCTAATAACTATAATTGTTCCTTCGATTTAAAAGTTATAATTTTAAAAAAGATAGAATTGCTATTGTTCTTATAAAAAAAAGCCGCTCCACCGTGTCCGCTACCTTCAATATTGAAGCAAAGCGGCTTCAACGCTTGGTTGTCAGAATATTATAAGCCTCTGGAAATTTGAATCAACGAACTTCGCCCGAAATACACTAATAATCCCGAAGCGCTTATGATATTGAACAAGCATCAAAGTGAGATATATATGGTCAAAAAGAAGTCCAACGCATATCGCTCCGTATTTTATCTAATGCAAAGGTTATGAAAATTCTTTAATTTTTATAATAATAGAAATAGACGTAAGCTATTTGAATACTTATTCCCTATTTTTTAGTATAAATTAGGGTTATTTATTAAAGTATAAGCATTTCAATTATTTAAACTGGGAACGATGGGATGATATTTTATGGGAAAGGTTAGAGAACAGGCGGAAGCACTAGGCATAACAGAACTTCCACTAAAAACACTTTATGCGCGTCCTTTCTTAGCGACACTAAGGAAGGCATTTTTTTATCCTGAACCTGCGGAAGTGGTAGAGCACTACATTCGCTACTCATTGGGTATTGAATCGTTTCTTCATGACCGGAAGGGAAGGATAGGAAAAACTAGGGAATATTTTTACTTAGCTCCAGATGCACGCTTGTATGTTGAAGTCTTAAATAAACTTGTAGGGAGGGATGGATTGAAGAATGAAAATCACGTGACTAAAATAGACATTTACTCTAGCGCAGTAGAACATTTCCGTAAAATTGCCAATTATATTAATGAATTATTTCCTGGTGGCGTTTTGGCAAATATAGTTTGGGAGAAAGTTGAAAAACAATTCTCGGTTTCCCGAGAAAAATGCATTGCCGATTGGAAGGAACTCCTAATACCGCCAGAAACAACACGCAAGCAGGCAGAAGCCTTGGGCTTGACAACTCAAACAGCAACTGTTCTTTACGCACAGCCGGTTAAATTCGAAAAAATTTTTGGTAAATTCTATCCCAATACCCTCTGGGCCATCCGATCCTACGTATATGGTGTTGAGCCTGCCTTGGTTGAAAGTGTCGCACAAGCAGAGGGAATGACTATCTATTACTTTCTGGCACCAAAACATCGCCTCTTTGTCCAAGTTAACTATAAAGGGCCACATGAAATTCGGATCTATTCCAGTCAAGTGGAACATATCAGGGGGATCGCTAAGGCAGTGGATAGTCTGTTTAAAAAGGGAGTGCTTGCTACAGTCAAATGGAAGAAGATTAAGAAAGAATTTGATATCGACAGAGACACCTGCATCGCTACTTGGAAGAAGTTCCTATCAGAGGATTCAGTACACCATTTTGTAAAACGGATCTTAGATAAAGATAAATAGAGAGGAAAACTCGAAAGGAAAAAAATACATCACTACTTGGGCTTTAAACTATAAAAGGCTTCACCCACCGTTTTCCAGACCAACGGCGGGTTATGCGACTTCAAAATTGTTTGAAGACACCCTCGATAAAGCCAAGCAAAAATGCTATCTGCTCCAGATTCGTTCATTATTTTCACTACCTCTTTAATTTCGCCTTCCCTATTTTTAGGGATAACAAAAGCTAATACCCAGAGCTGAGCCTCTTTCTGATGCTTTCTGGCAATTTGCATTAATTTTTCTGATTCGTCTTGGACCCAATTCAAATCTTTCTGGTAAACAATCCAGTAAGGATCTGTAGCCAAAACATCCATCTCTTGGAAGCATACTTTCTCCCAATTGGAAATTCCCGTTGATGCAGGAGAAGGCATCACGCAAATGATGTTCTTCTTGGACGGATCTATCTTTTTCACGGTCTGACATAACTCTTGCAAAAATGTCGCCAAATTTTGCTCCTTGAATTCATGTATGTCTGCATTTTCTTTACGAGGCATGTCATACTGGTATTTTTGAAAAAAAAGTTTCTGACACATCTCACAATTACACACGTAATAAGGTGAGAGGTTCATGGGGATTAAATTTTCCGCGGAGTACGCGTAGTGAGGCTCGTCCCAAAAGAAACCATCTATAGCTTCCACGCGTGCCACCTTCTTGACTGCCCGTTTGATATACGATTGAAATGCTGGCGTATTAATACAGGCCGCAGGAAATGCCTTTTGAGTTTTTGAAAAGACCTGTCGCAATTGTGCATTATTGCTTAAAAATACAGACGGAGCTTCCCCTCCAAATATTCGTCCCCATGCCCAAAAATTGATATAGACGGTAAAACCAAATTCTTCTTTCGCGATTTTCGCCATTTTATAGTATTGCCCGCGCCATTGCTCGTAATCATATTCTGACATAGCCAATAATACTGAATTGCACCCGTGCTCTTGCATCTCTTTAAAATCCGCCCGAGCATGGTCTAAATAGACATTCCCATGATACGCGATACCTAACTCTTTGACCATTTTACTCACGTTTTAAAACTAGGATTCTACTAATAAGAATTAGTCAAAGGATTTTATATATCATTTAATTATTGGAAAGGTTTTGAACCCACCCGCACACTTCACTCCAGCACCGGTAATAGAGGGTTACCAGCTCCTTCTGGAGAGAGAGTGCTTGGTTTGAATTTTGCTGCTTGGCCATCAACCACGTCCAGAGATGATCCTTAAAGATCGCACAAGATCCAGGGTTGCTTTGCCTGAGAGATCGAAACGTATCACACACTAACCCAAAGACTCTATTGGTGAGAACTATGCCATTTTGTGCAATTTCAACTTCGCCCTGCCTCAATTGATCTGACGTCAGCCGTATCAGGCGCTTGAAACTCTTTTGTAGTGATATCAAGGATTTAAAGTAGGTAAGTACCGAGACTCCTGTAAAGGCGGCCATCCTAATAAATTCAAACGCTAGGAAACTAATAAAATCTTTCGGAATTTCGTCGGGGTTTTCAACGAAACGAGTTATGAATTTATTGAAATTAAATCCCGAATCTTAGGATCTTTTTGGAACGAATTGTGCTTGATTTTTCTCCTATCATCTCTATTTTACTGTTAAAATCCGTGCAACTATTGTACGCTCTGTTCGAACTTTGACAAAACAGTAGTGTCAGAGAGGATTATGAGGCAATTTAATATCATGTGTAAAGAAATATACACCTAAGTAGTATCATAAACATGAATTATCTTAGCGTGGTTCAATGAGTCAAAAGGAGGAGCACGAAGTAACATCCGAGAAAAAGAACATGGAAAAACGCTCCAATTCAACGAAAAATTTCATAATAGGTGAAAAGAAGATAGCTCTACTCTTAGAAAAACAAGATAACACTTCTGAACCTTCTCCTGCTTTACCATCAGCTGGCCCTCCTCGCCCACCACCATCAGCTGGCCCTCCTCGCCCACCACCATCAGCTGGCCCTCCTCGCC
>JABXJU010000406.1 GCA_013375405.1 Candidatus Helarchaeota archaeon | reverse complement strand
AATAAATTAGTGAAAATTATGAAGTTTAAAACAAAAAGCATGATTGCAACTGGTATAATTCTGTTTATATCAGTTTCCGCTTTTCTTGCTGGTTTTTTACAAGAAAATTATTCAGGACAAGCAATAGATTTAAGAAAAGAGATAGCAGAACTTCAAACTGATCTTGATCGAATGGAAGCTAAGGCTCTATCACTTACGAGTCGAGATATTGATTTTACTTACAGTGCTATAGAATGTCTGTGGGAAGCATTTAATAAAGATCTCGAATTTAAGATTTTAAATAGTACTTTACTAGAAGAAGAAAGGACAAACTATATTCGTCAAATAGTTCGCAGTTTGCAAGAAGTCCTTGGATATTCAAATCCTACTATGATTCTACATATGTATCGGGTTTGGGATTATTATTCAAACTTAGATGATTTTTACATTGCGACTGAGGAGACTGATGGTTATGATTATATTATTCCTCGTGAACTGTGGGATTCATATATTAGCGTTTATGGTATGCCCGTGGTTGAATTAACTCCATCAGAGTGGTATGGAGATTTCTTTAGTTATGATGCAATACAAGCTTTGCCTTTGGTGGAACGCCCGAGAGATCCTTTATTTGGAGAGATGTTCGTTTTTGAAAGTGGTGGTATTGAATTTTTATGTGACTACTTCTTATTTAATCCAGTAAGAGTCCTTCATGATGATATCAATAAAAAGTTGAATAAAGCCGAAAATCTAGAAGCACAAGCATCAAGAATTGGATTAGGAGTTGCTATGACTACTGTGGCTGTTGTCCTTTCCGCTGCTATGGCAAATCGCTTAAACCAGAGGAAGATCGAACGTGAATTTGAAAAAATTAGAGAGAAAGAAGATAGACTAGCTAAGAAAAAACGCGATTTAATTTCAATACCAATCTTGATAATTGCAATTATCTTGTCTTTGCTTGGAGTTATTTTGCCGACATTTTTGAATTTGTAAGATGACAAAAAATTAACTATTAATATTTTTTTTTTAATCTAAAAAATTTTATCTAAATAAAAATTGTCCTATTCTATCTCTGAGATAGAATTCTATCTCCTCAACCACAAGTCATACAACAAGTCATTCAACCGCCTAGACCTCAAACAACAATCTATTGTTCTCTCTGTGGTTATCTTAATGAAATCAAAAATAAGTATTGTGGTAATTGCGGCAATCTTATCAAATAATAATTTAAAAAATAAACTCATTCAAAGAATCTTTATTTAAAGTAAAAGTATAGCCCTCGTCTCTCAATATAATTAAAATTCCCTCTTTTCTAAATTTATGCATTAGTGGTTTAACTTCTTTAAGAGGAATGCCATAATTTTCAGCCATGATTTCTATCATGAATTTTGGGAACTTTTTATAAGTAAGTTGAAGAAATTGGAGCATTTCTAAAAAGGTTTCTGAATAATCCATTTTAATACCTTCACCTCACTGATTCTTGAGTTATTAGTGGAATTTATGCATTATTAAAAGTATATAAAGAAAAAATATTGAAACTGGATATAGGTGAAATGTCAAATTAATATGTTAAAATGATCACCCGAGAATAATAAGTAAATAATTAACTATTGCATTTCTAGAACAGTTTTCCAAGCAGATAT
>JABXJU010000148.1 GCA_013375405.1 Candidatus Helarchaeota archaeon | reverse complement strand
CCACGTCGCTCCAATTTAAATCAATGATTCCATCCCCATCAACCGCTGGCACGATAGGATCGAGCACGGGCGCGCTCGGTGGAATTGCCACCGTCACATTTTCGCAGTTTGAAATCGAGCCGTTTGCCCAAGCATCTCCGGCAACAATCACGTAATAGTAGATCCCATTAGTCACGAGGGTGTCGGTATAGTTGCTTTCCGAGACCGACGCGATCGGTGTCAATCCGACCACCGACGTGATATTTGAAGTGTCCCTAAAGACGTAATAGGTTGTCGCTCCCACCACGTCGCTCCAATTTAAATCAATGATTCCATCCCCATCAACCGCTGGCACGATAGGATCGAGCACGGGCGCGCTCAGTGGAATTGCTACCGTCACATTTTCGCAATTGGAAATAGAACTATTTCCTCCAGCCGTTCCGGCAATGATCACGTAATAGTAGATCCTTAGTCATGAGAGTGTCGGTATAGTTGCTTTCCGAGACCGCTATTATTGGTGTCAATCCAACCACTGACGTGATATTTGAAATATCCCTAAAAACATAATAGGTTGTCGCTCCCACCACGTCGCTCCAGTTTAAATCAATGATTCCATCCCCATCAACGGCTGGTACGATGGGATCGAGCACGGGCGCGCTCAGTGGAAGTTCCACCGTTACATTTTCGCAATTGGAAATGGAACTATTTCCTACAACATTTCCGGCAACGATCACATAATAGTAGGTTCCATTAGTCGTGAGGGTATCTATATAGCTGCTTTCCGAAACCGTCACAATCGGTGTCATTCCGCTCACAGATGGAATATCTGAAGTGTTTCTGTAGATATAATAAGTAGTGGCACCAATTACATCATTCCAGTTCAATTGAATGATGCCGTCAAAGTCCGGGGAAGGAATTGGATCTAAGACCGGGGCGTTTTGTGGCGGTATTGGTGATTCGATAGCCATCACTGTAGGACCACTTCCCGCCACGAAATTATAGCCAAGAGCCGAGATAGACACTGTATTCACTAAGGCTCCAGTCGAAAAACTCCCTATTGGCGTGGAATTCGTTCCATTAAATAGATAGACTTCATTATCAGCACTTCCTGCCACGATGTAAGAACCATCGGCCGAGATCGCTACCGACTTCACATCTCCTCCCGTTGGATAATTCCAAATTGGCGAATTGCTTGTTTTATCCAAGAGATACACATCATTATTATCACTTCCTCCGACAGAATAGAAACCATCTGCCGAGATTGCCACCGTTTTTGAAGGTAAGCTAGGCGCATAAAACCATTCGGCCGAACCCCCACCGTCTCTGTCATATAAAACATGGGCATATACATCCCCTATTAAAGGTGCATCCGCGCGAACAGACCAAACAATATAAGACCCATCAGCTGCAATCGCCACTGAATATGTATCTCCATTATTCGCCATCCCAGGATCTGCATCCCATATTTGTACGGAACTTGTTATATCATATAGAAAGAGTTGAGGGGGACCTGATGATGCGGAAGTTCCCGCAACAATATAGAAGCCATCAGCTGAGATTCCCACCGCATCCACAAAATAACCAGTGTTAGAATTCCATATTAGATTAGTTCTATTAAATAGATAGACATTATTATCAGCACTTCCTATGGCGATATAAGATCCATTCGCCGAGATCGCTACCGAATTTACATCTCCTCCCGTTGTATAGTTCCATATTGGCGTGGAATTAGTTCTATCAAATAGATAGGCTTTATTATCAGCACTTCCTGCCACGATATACTGACCATTGGCTGAAATGGCTACTGAAATTATATTACCACCTGTGGTGTAATTCCATTTAGAGATGGGGTCCATGGCGGAATGGATCTCATTTCTAGGGTCTTGAATCTCTTGATCCGCCTGCGGTTGTATGGGTAGTGGCAAAAGCCAAAGAGCCAGAAGTAATATAAAGAAAAATAAAAAAAATTCTAAAATTAACACAAATTTATAACGTTTTAAAGATATTCGTTTCCTTTTTCTACCTAATTTTCTATTTAACTTCATTTTTTAATCAAATCCCCTTGCCTTTTTCTTAAAAAACTCCATTAATCATTAAATTCAATTTAAATCATGAATTCAACCATAAAATTTGGAATCAGTCACTGAGACGTGTTATTAATATAATGATAATAGATGTTATATCAATATAAATAATATACGTAATAGTAAAACAGCAACCCCCATAGCAATAGCTTTGCAATTAGTAGGTCCTTTAGTCGCATCTATTTCCCAAGGAACTAAATACTTTCCCATATATTATCACCCTCACAAATTTATTAGATTAAACCATCTTTTTGAAGATTATAATAGTATTTTGATTCTACTGAAATTTGAGATTAAAATCCCTATGATAAAATCGTTAAAAAAAGAATATGAGATTTATTAAATCCTTGGGGTTAATTAAGAATGTGTATGTGATAATAAACTGGATATGGTTACAAACTTTCTGAAAGATGGCAATTAAAATTTTTTTTGCTAAAGACAAGGATTCTTGATATATATCTTCGCCGTTGTATTTTAAAATCCAAAATACTAGGTATTAAAATTTTAAAGGATTAAAAAATGCCAATTTTTTAGGACTGAGCAGGTCTATAATTTGGATTACCTAGGTATTTTCACTTACGCTCCATAAAGAGGTAGTTTGCAAGATGAGATGTAGGTTTACCTCTAATTTCTATGGTTTTTAATTCTTCTATTTTGAAGTAGGGAGCAAAAAGATTTCTTAATTCATCTTCGGACGAGAAATATAGAATAGTACCCAATGGAGTTTCTCTGTATTTTCCTTTGCCACCAAAGGAAGGATCCATTTTACTGAAACAAACAGAAAGATACTTCCCTCTTGGATTAAGGATACTATGCACATTTTCAACATATTTCTTACGTTTCTCAGGAAATATGTGATGCAACAACTCCCAATCATAAGCAAAGTCAAAAGTTTGCCTGAGGTCCTCCAAATCACCAAGAACATCCGAGACGAGGAAATTACACTTGACTTTTTTCTTATTTGCATTTTCTTTGGCAGCCTCTATAGCCGATGGGGAAATATCAATTCCTATAATGTTAAAACCTAAACTGGCAAAATAAATGGTATAGTTGCCAGCTCCACAGCCTAAATCAATAGCTTTACAAGGCTTTACAATTCCATTCTTGACTAATTCAACTAAAGCAGCCGGTGGAGTCTCATATATCCAAGGAATCTTTTCCAAAGGCACTTTCTTATAAATTTCATTCATTTTAATTGGCTTCATAGTATCCCTAAATTTATGCTAATAAATAGAAAAACCACTACAAATACGATAATAATTATTTCTTGATATAATTAACTAAAATCCGTATTAATTATTTCTGAACTTCTAAAATATTAATATATATTGTCATCGCGATATTTTTCAATCCAAAATCAGAGTCCTCTCTAATTGAGATTGCAATTAAAAGTATTTAAATAAGCGCGAATGAAATTAATAATTTAATGCCTGTGCGAATACCAAATCAATTTGAAAAATATTGTGAAACATGCAAAGTTTACAACTGGTCAAGTTTTGTAATACCTGAAAATTGCCCCCAGTGTAATTCTGTTCTCAAAATTGTTGTAATGTGTAAGACTTGTAAACAAAAATATACGACGGATAAGGTAGATTTAAAGGCTCGATGCAAAACTTGCCAGACGCCATTGAGATTAAACTATGTTGTCCCAAAATTTTGATTAATTCCGGAAGTACGTTGTTGAAATTCAACGAAATTTTGTTAATTCGTACGGTATTTTAAAACGTTTTAGTGATCTACGGAGTCCTAAATGTCTGATATCTGTTTCAACAATAAGAGTATGGATAATTTTCATTTTTCCATGCTTTTTCTTCCGTATATGAGCTCTTAGCGAGCGACAGAATAAATAATCGACGCCTAATTTCGGAGGTTGTTGGAATCCGCCAACTTCGTCAAAAATTTTTCGACGAATGCAAATATTAGAACCGGAAAATTCAGGGAAACCCAATAATTGTCGTAAAGTATAAAAAATAATCATTCCCATATTCATGAAGTAATTAACTGTCCTAAGCTTAAAATGAGCATTCGGTAGTCGCTGAAGGAGGAACCAGATATAATGAAAAAGAGCGTATTCCACGTAAGAAATAAATGATTGCACCACTGTTACTGTAAAATATCCTCCGAAATTCTTACCTTTATAGAAAATATGTCCACTACAGGCCCATAGTTCTGGATCCTTTTGAAATGCGTTCTTGACACGTTCAATATAATTCCAAGGAATGTGAGTATCGGCATCAAGAAATATCAGAAATTTTGAATCTGTCTGGGCAGCTGCATAGTTCAATTGATGTGCTTTACCTTTCTTGGGCGATTTCAAGACCTTAACATACTTCTTAGCAATTTCAACTGTTCGATCAGTACTACCTCCATCTACCACAACTACTTTTACAGTCGCTTGGGTCCTCTGTTTCTTTATGTACTGCAGTGTTTTCTCTATATTTCTTTCTTCATTAAGGGTTGGAATAATAACTATAAAATCTAACACCACAGATAAACCCCATGTAAGCGAAACTCTGTATTATTTAGTCAATTTTTGCACTCGAGGGCGTCTTTGTTTCCCAATTTTTTTTGTTATCAATTTTTGGAGTTCATTAACGAGAACTTGCTTTGCCTTTAATTCAGGACGTTCCAATTTCGCCTCGATTGCTTCAATTGTTTTAACTCCTGAAAGGAATTCTGAATGAATATAATTTTCTAAATCTGCATATTGAGCTTCTAAAGAATTCATGCGATCTTCAATGATGCTGCTCAATTTCACAACGAGATCAAATATATTCGACATTGTATCCAATAAATTTGAAGGGATGGCCGTATGGCTGATTGATTTTAATTGGTTGACAGTAGTTTTCACACTTTCCCGGAAGCCTTGTGCCTTAGGTAGCGTATTGTAGATACTCGTGATATAGTAATCCCCATGTGCTGTGAGATTTGCCTTCTCTAATTGGACGTCAATTACAGATCTCAAGCCAATGTAGTTTTCCCTGAACTCAGAAGTATTAATATAATCTGGATCTGACTTATGAAGGAGAATTATTATTGAAGGTTGTTCTTTAAATTTAGTTATAACATTAAGAACCTTCTCTAAATAATTAAAAACATCCTGAAATCGCCTTGAATCTTGAATATCAATGACGAATAAAATAATATCAACCTCATTTAATATAATATTTCTTTCCTCAAGCGTGATTTGTTCTCGATATTTTTTTTGTCCTGAAAGATCCCAAAGAGACAATTTAAGGCTCTGTATCTCCACCATTTCTCGGAATATGCCTATCGTTGGTTTTATATTCAGGAGCGTATCTAATCCTAAATCACGTTGAAGGATATTTATAACTGACGTTTTTCCCGCATTATCCAACCCAATGGCGAGAACTTTTTTGACTGGTTGTCGTTCAAGCACGGCTTCAGGTGCTTCATAAATAAATTTTACAGCCCTTTTCCAATTTGTCCATTCCTCTTTGGAGATATTATTCTTGAGGAGGATTTCCATACCTTTCGAATCCAAATTTATGTTTGCTAAATCTTCGATAGAATCAATTTGAAAAAATTGCTCTAAAATTTCTGCTCTTTCAGGAGTTATCCCTTTTAAATTAGAAGGTGGGAGTACAAGAATTTCTTCAAGATTGGCAAATTTAACTTTTATTTTAAGCAAACTCTGGATTTTAGCGAGTGCGTCCTTTATATCGGTCATTCTTTCTTCTCCATTTAGAAGTTCATTTTTAAATTAAATATTAGTAGTTTTGAGTTACTAAATAAATATTATCTAGTGTTTTTGACAGGCTTTTTTATAAAATAATTGGTAATATTGACCAATATTATCTAAAATTTATTTGAGTGCTTTTGTAGTTTCTACCATGACTTGAATATTTTCGATTGGGGTCGAATAGGCAACTTCACAACCTGAACTAAGAATGAATCCCGGTTTCATCTTTTTTAATAGAGTCTCACATTGCTGTTTAATTTCTTGGGGCGGCTTGATTGACAAATCGGTTGGAGATATATTACCAACTAAACATATTTTCCCATCTATAGCTTCTTGCGCCCAAGCTAAATCAACTTTAGAATCAATTTCAAGATAATCCGCCCCAGTCTCTGCCATTTTCAGTAGAATTGGTTTAGTATTCCCACATATATGCAATCCTATTCTTTTTTTCTTTTCTTGTAATTCAGCGATTAATTTTTTCAGCAATGGAAAACTATGTTTCTCAAATAACTTCGGTGACATTAGATCTGATGACCCAGTGGGATCGGCAATAGTTATCATGTCAACTCCAGCCTCTGCTTTTGCGATCGCAAACGCCCGTGTCGTTTGATATGTATATTGAAGCAAATCTTCCAAAATATTCATCTTATCTCGCATCACTGTCAACATAAACTCACTAAGGCCTAAGATTAGGCTTGCTAATGTGAATGGAGCAGGGATATAACTCAAAATTGGAGTGTCCTTTGCCTCTAATTTCAAAGTTTTAATGAGTTGCATATTTGTTTGGATGCGTTCTAAAGATGCCGGAACAAATTCTGGTAATTCTTCTAGGTCTTTTTTACTTGCTATAAGTGGTTTCTCAATACTGGGTGGTTTATCAGAATATTTCTTCATTGGAGCTCCAAGGCTATTCGTAACTAAGGTAAACGATCCTTCCCAACCTGCATATACCCCATCATATCCTCCTAACTTCTTCGAATTTAATAATGCAGCCTTTTGCTTTTCAAAATCATCAAGAGCTTCATCAATTTCCATATCCATAAACTTTGCAGCAGCATATGTTAATTGAGGAATTACAGGTATGCGATCTGCTTTTTGCAATTCAAGTGCACTCATAACGCGTTCCCAAGAGGTCATTTCGCCCATTGTCATCACTTTCACAAATTTTAATTATTAGTAAAATTAGCTATTAGATGAATTTATACTTTTCTGGCAATAACATTATCCGCTAATATTTTTCATCATCTGGGAATTGTATAACATCATGATCAGTCCAGTAACAATCCTCGAGGATTTGAAGGCGCTCTTGTTTTTGTTGCAAAAGAGTATGGACATTATTAAGAAAAATCTTGTAATCTTTTTTAATCATCTCAATAAAGGCAATTTTTACAGTATTCAAAATTGGATTCTTGAGGTTCATTTTGTCAATTTGTAATATCACCTTATTTTCGATGGGATTGTTCCCTTTCTCCTCATAGAGGATCTTGGCTGAAAAATCCTTCACTTGATTACTGTTCTCAAACTTTATGAAAAGATAATCCTCATGTTCTTCTTGGACGGATGTGAATGTATGCTCAAAGTCCAATTTAAATAGGATGAAATTGAGTTTGTCCTTAACTTTCCAAATCCATCGAAATTTATGTTCAGGTTTTATCTCTACAGCCTTATATGGCATCGCCTTCTGCCAAACCCGGTGACACATGAAATATTGCTTCAAGAGCGGGGTGGGAAATGGGAACTTCTTCCAAATTTTGAAAAGGGGCATATCAAACACTGGTATACGAATCAAATAAACTCTTATTAATAGAATTTATAAATCCCGACTTAATAAATCTCATATTGTATTACTTTTGACTTAAAATTGCAATGATATTTAAATAATGAAAAATATTGAATAAATATCATATAATACAATAATAATTATACAATAATAATTATAGAATGGAGGAGAAATGCCAGACCAATTAGATCCTGAAATTAAATGGAGATCATTAGTCAGTCTCTTTTTCAACTACATTGTTGCAGTTCATCGTCTACTTACTAAAAAAGTTGGTACAGAAGTTACTAGCGAGATTCAAAGGACTCTTATAAAAGATTTTTGGGAAGAACAAGCACAAGCTTTCATTGAACTGTTTGATCTCAAGCCAGGTAATGCATTAGATGCCCACATGCTAAAAAGAATATTTGCAGCTCTCCTTGACATTAAATACGACACAGAAATTAAAAATGCGGATGAGATTATTGATGTGATGGACTATGCATCTTGTCCCTTTCGTACAGCTCTTGAGCCACTCTGGGAAGGTATCTGTTATGCCTGTGAAATAATAGGGCAGATTTTTATAAATAAATTAGATCCTAGCATCCAACATAAAGTAATTGTCAAAGGTAATACTTGTCGCCATATAACCACACAGAAAAAGAAATCTTAAGTTTCTAAACTTTTATAAATTCAGATGCGATAACTCTTCATATGGAACTTCAGCACCGCAACTATTTGTTATCATACCATAAACACAGTTTTTATGGTTTTTGGAAATCTATTTTAGATAATCCTCCTTGCAAACCACCTAATTCGCAACGAAATAAGCAATTCTCTTATGAACTTGAAGCGATTGTTAGGGGAGAAAAACATGAACTTTACTTGCATCTGATTGGTCTCCCATCAGATTTAGACGAAGTAGAGAAACAGCTCGCGAAATTTAAAATTGCGCGTTTAGAACCCTCAAATCAACCCACGCATCTTGTTTTAATAACTGATCGAACCCCCGAACCAAGTGCTAGATACATGTTTTTGGATTTTTGCCGGGATAAGGGGTTTCAAATTAAAGGGAAAGAGATCCATCATGAGGATCGTGTCTTGAAAAGTTATCGCTAGTTCCCACTAAAATTATTTTTCTATTAGGAATCTATATTGATTAAAATACTCATTGTGGGTTATGGGTGAAGGGGTATATACGAAAAAGAAAAGAAATCGAGTCACTTTAAGGTGATTATTTTCCTTTAAAGATGGCTTTCCTTTTTTCTTTTAAAGCCTTAATCGATTCACTCATATCACCTGAGGTTGCTACTTTATTCAAAGCTTTATTTTCCATATCTAGCGCATTAGATACGATATCAATTAAGGGCTTATGCAGTATTCGTTTCATCCACTTAATTGCTAGGGTATTTATTCTCGCTATAGCGACCATGGTAAGGATACATATTGCCGAGAATGTCTCGCATACTCTCTGTTCTTTTTCAATCTCTTCTTTTGATCTAGGAGGTCCTAAATATCTTGTATATGGCAAACTAGTCATAATTCTGTGATCTGCCTCTGTTGCTAACTTAGTTTCCCCAATGGTTCCACATGAATGACAATAGATGCTAATCAAGAAGTTCATTTCAATAGATGCTAATCAAGAAGTATATTGCAAAAGAAATGGTTCCAATGCTCACGATCATGCCCGCAAGTCCTAGGACGTTTTTTTTCACAGCTCCAATGATCGAACAAATTAACCCAGGCACGGCGAGCCCTATGGCTATAAAGCTGGCCCCCCCTCCCCCTATAAAACCACTACTCGCGATCCTATGCAGTATAAGACCAAGAATTGCAAATGCGACCGCTGTACACCCCAACACCAATCCGACCACTGAGATTATTTTCCTTGCCATTGGCTTCATCACCTCCTTATCAAACTTTTCATGATACTGATGCTTTTCAAATTATCAAATTTAACGTTTAATATCAACGTTAAAATTATCTAAAATAACAACTAAAAAAATTATTTCTACCTCTCTAAGAAGTGAGTGTATTTATCCTTCTAACGCCCACACAATTTTAAGATAAATGGTAATAATATTATAATCCATCCCAAGAAAGAACTCATATCTCAATTGCGTGAAAAAAGAACCCCGACTAATCTTAAAAAGATTGAATTTTTAATTATGAGAATCCAAGCGATTTCAAAAGGTTTAACTTTTTATAATAGTATAGTTGAAGGACAGCAAAAGAATTTAAAATTATCTCTATAAAAAAAAGGAATTCTTATATTTATTCATTTCCCCTTGAATACCGGATCCCGTTTCTCTTTTAATGCTTTAATCGATTCCCTCATGTCTCCTGAGGTGGCTACTTTATTTAAAGCTTTATTTTCCATGTCTAGCGCGTGAGATACGATATCAATCAAGGGTTTATGCAATATTCGTTTCATCCACTTAATTGCAAGGCTTGGTCCTTTCGGAGGTATTAATCTTAATGCCTGCTCACGGGCATAAGGCATCAGTTTATCCTTGGGTAAAATTGCGTTAACAAGCCCTAACTTAAGAGCTTCCTGGGCCGTAATTTTATCACCAAAAAAGATTAATTCTTTCGCTTTTTGAAATCCGACAAGAAGAGGGAGGAGCCATGAAGTCGCAAATTCTGGAACAATTGCACGTTTTACGAAGTAGAGACCAATCCACGCGTCTTCCGCCATATAAATTAAATCTGCACAGGTTAGGGGCATAGTGAATCCTGCACCAACGGCCAACCCATTCACTGCTGCAATTATCGGTTTATCGAATTTCCATAATTTTAAGCACACTTTCTTTTGGGCAATATCCATGATATTTATTTCTGCCTTGAGTTCGGGGGGAATTGATTCAAACATTTTCATATTAAAATAGCCACCCGATGAAAATGCATCTTCCGCCCCTGTTATAATCATTACTTTTGTGGATTTATCTTTTTCCATAGCATCAACTGCATACCATATCTCCAAAAATGTAACTGGACTCATCGCATTTTTTCTTTTAGGCATGTTAATCGTAACAGTAACAATTCCATTATCTTCCTTTTCATATATTATTTCTTGAAATTCATCTACATTCATATAAATCGCCTCAATAATCTGAACTTATTTTATAACTTAAGTTCGACAACTTATATTTTTATAACAGATTTTTTAATCCTTTCCTCATAATAAAAGTGAATATTTC
>JABXJU010000405.1 GCA_013375405.1 Candidatus Helarchaeota archaeon | reverse complement strand
ATTCCAACAAGAGACTTAGCTGGGACCAAAAAAGCAATATATTTTCCTTATTCGAGAAAGAGCAAATGGAATATCTATGTTGTTATTGAAAGTGAATTTTATTGATTTCGAGGATTTAGTCATAAGGAGGTTCTTTTATGAAAAAGTTGATCTGGCTGTTGTTTTTTATCGTCCTCACGCAAGTAGGTTGTGCAGTAGTTCGGGTAACAAAGTTTGGTCCATTACCAAGTTTACCTAAAGCAAGTAATATAGATGTATATACTAGCCACGAATCCGTTAAAAAGCCTTATAAGGAAATTGCTTTAATAACGATTGATGATCAAGGTTGGGGCAGAAGCGAGTCAAAATTATTGGAGAAGCTTATTTCTAAGGCAAAAGAAATAGGGGCAGATGGAGTTATAATCCTCAGCCAAGATAAACAATTAACGGGCATACCTTCTTCGGAAGGTGGTACTTTCATCAGTACCAGAAGAATTGTAAGGGGGACTGCAATAGTCTACGAAAAGAGCGAATGAAAAATAATCGCCTCAGAAAAGCAGGCATTCGCCATTTTGATGTCCTTATCCATGACCAACCCAAGGAGTGGCTCATCAAAAATTTCAGCCATAAAAGCTGATTTCCTGTAAGCTCACTCTTCACTCTGCATAGGCTAGGCTTGTCCTAAGGGGGTAGCGCACAACAGCAAAATAAAGGGAAATCAAAGATCCTGCCAAATTTGTGAGGTCGCCCCGCTTTTTTTCAATAAGGAGGAAGTGTATGGGTTCAGAAAAAAATTGGGTGGCGGGAAAGTGGTAAGGATTATTAAGAGGGTTTGAAAGGAGGGAGTTATGAGAAAAATTATCTTACTTGTTTTATGTTGGATTATTTTGGGAGCAGTAATTTCTTTTGGAGAAGATTGGGACTATGATTCGTATATACAGGAATTCTATAAAAATAAATGGAATTTTCAACCAAAAGAACGACCTCAATTAAAATATAATGCTTACGATGATGAATGGTCTTATGAAAAGCCAGAAACCAAATTAAGATATGATGCTTACGATGACGAATATGAATGGGCTTTACCTAAAAGTGAATCTAAATACAATCCATTTGAAGACGAATATGAAATAGTACCAAAATCTTATGAATTAAAATACAATCCTTTTGATGATGAACATTCTTACGAAGACCCAAATAATGAACTTCGTTATAATCCCTATAATGACGAACATTCTTACGAAGCTCCAGATAGCAAACTTTATTATAATCCTTTTGAAGACCGTTATGAGTATGAATGATGATTAAATGGTGGCAGTGGATTTTGATTATTATTGTGGGGGCTGGTCTTTTTTATTTGCTTTATCCCAAATATTATTTTGGTTTAAATGGAGCTATTCGCTGTAATAAAATAACAGGCAAAGTCGAAAGAACTTATAATAAATATTATCGTAATGATTTGCCAGTTAGGTTAATAAAATAACAATGTCCTCAACAGTCTACAAACGAGGAAATATCTGGTGGCTTCACTTTCGGACACTTTTTGAAAATAGGGTAACTACCTCGCATAGACAACCGAATAGAAATTATTTAAGCGGGGTTCTCCATCTTTGCATGAGGTCGCCCCGCTTTTTGTTTGTCCAAATT
>JABXJU010000404.1 GCA_013375405.1 Candidatus Helarchaeota archaeon | reverse complement strand
CTAATGAGGCTGCATTATGAATTTTTTCTCGTATCTCTTTATCCTCTGCTCCTTCTCCGACGGCGGCTGGTAGATATTTAAATAATAATCTAATTGCATGCAAATTTACCGCATCAGTGAAATCATTATTCATTTTATTATTTGTTTTGCCTTCAATAGCATGAGTTAATGCATCCATTCCCGTCGAAGCGGTTAATTTGGGTGGCATCCCCGATGGTAATCTCGGATCTATAATCACCGCTGATGCAACTAATTCAAATGAAGGCAATGCCAATTTTTGCCCCGTCTCTGTTTTTGTTACCACTGCAGCAGGTGTCATTTCCGCCCCCGATCCTGACGTTGTAGGAATTAAAACTAATTTGGATTTTAGTCCTAACTTGAAAAATTGCAGGGGGTTAATATCAAGTATAGTCTTGTCTTCTCGTTCATAAAGGAAATATATGACTTTTGCAGCATCCATGACTGATCCCCCACCAATCCCGACGATAAGATCCGGTTTAAATCCACGTGCAATATCACCACCCTTTTGAATGGTAATATCTTTCGGATCTGGCTCTATTTCATCGAATATTTTGGTTTCCCTTTTTTTGAAATATTTTAAAATCTTAATCCCAAATAATTCCCAAACTGTTTTATCAGATACTATCAAAATTCGTTCTTGTTTAAAAGTTCTCAATTCTTTTAATGACCCATACCCATAATAAATATCGGGGATTCTAATCAAATTTATTGACATATCCAAAATCTCCTGGTTTTAATAAAATTTAATCTCATTTTTCTGAATTATTAACTAGGCTCATGAATTTATCTTGATTGTATAGAATTAATTATCTTTTTGTTCTAATCTTTTTGATTATAAATTCGCCCAACTGAAGAATTTATTCTTTTTTTTAATTCTGAGTTTTTTTTGTTTTAATTTAAACTCCGTTTAAGATATTTGAAAATAAACATTATATATTTCCGAAGGTAAAAATTATTAAACCAATAAAAGGATATATTTTTATTAATTCAAAGACTGTAGCGATTCCTATTATTAGAGATTAGAGATGCATTCAGAATGTCGGATTATGATTATTTATTCAAAGTTATAGTTGTCGGTGATGGCGCTGTAGGTAAGACCGCACTGACTATACGCTTTGCAGAAGGGAGATTTCAAGATCACTACAAGATGACGATTGGTGTCGACTTCGCAATAAAGATGGTCCAAGTCGGAGGAAAGAAGGTAAAATTACAGATTTGGGACACGGGTGGGCAAGAACGATTCTCATACATCCGTCCACTCTACTATAAGGGTGCTATGGGTTGTGTTTTTGTTTTTGATATAACAAATCGCTCATCATTTGAACATATTACGAAATGGCAAAAGGAGGTTGCAGATTATTGTACCAATGTTCCTGCGCTTCTAGTTGCCAATAAGTGTGACTTACCGGATAAGGCAGTCACCGGTTCAGAAGCACAACAAATGGCATCGCATTTAGGCGGACCATATTATGAAGCTTCTGCCAAAACGGGTGATAATGTTAATGATTTATTTACTACTTTAGCGCAGATCCTTATCCAACAAGAAGGAGTGGCTGTAGCCGCCCCTGCACCCGCCCCTGCCCCTGTAGCTCCCGCCCCTGCCCTT
>JABXJU010000147.1 GCA_013375405.1 Candidatus Helarchaeota archaeon | reverse complement strand
CCGCACCAAGAGAAGTTGGTGTGGTTAGGTAAGTTAACGACCCCCTCCTATTTAAACTCTTGGGATCGGTTTGCGCATTTATCTAATTTGCGCATTTTGCGTGATAGGTTTTTAGAACGTTTTAGAGATTTTTATATATTTGGGAGATACAGTTCGAACTATATATTTTGGAACGATAGAGGTTGTTTGGAGATGCTTGGAATGAAAAAAATATGGGCAAAATTTGAGAAATTTTTCAAAGATCAAGGAAAAACAATGGCGGAATTAGGATTTAGGCCAGGAAAGAGTGAAGAAGATATTACAAAAGCCGAAATACATGTAGGAGTACATTTCCCGGCAGATTATCGGAACTTTTTATTAATATGCAATGGGCAAAAAGATAAAACATTAGATTGGTTACCGGATCATATGATTTTATTCGGGGTAGATGAAATTATTAAAGCATGGGATTATGAGGTATCCATAATGCCCATGATTGGAGAGCACATTTTCAATACCTATCATTTCCATGATAAAATTCGGTCAATTGTCTTTCATCGCGACCGGATCCCGATTGCAGAATTTGAATTAGGGACATGTTCCATATGTCTAGATTACATTCCTGGACCAAAGGGGACTGAAGGGCAACTCATTTTCAACGTTACTGAGAGTGATTTTATAGTTCTGGCAGAAAAGTTCACTGAATTGATTGAAAACTATATAGCATTTTTAGAAAGTGGGAAGTTAATATTTACGGAGGCAGCTAAAGGCCAGGAATCCAAATTTGCCATCACAACTGCTACAGGTAAATCTATTAATGGAGATATATGGTTAGAATTAGTGGCTGGAAAGTAACAGTTATCTTCTGAAAGCCTACGTTTCACGTCTCACGATCTAAGATGGTTCTTCAGCGACATTTTCGGCAGCAAATACAACAGGGCAAATGTGCCCAAATATTAAACACGCCCATTCTCGGATTTCTAAAGGAATATCTTCGGGATGATTGTCAGGATTAAATTCCGCGACTTGCTGGGTAAAAAGGGTTCGCATTTTTTCATTCATTGGTTTCACGTTAGGTTCAACTCCAAGGATGCCTTTTTCTAAACAACCTTTGAGGTATTCATTATGGGATATTGCCTTTTTTCGAGTCGTGGGAAGCAAAGGAAATTGTTCAACGAGTTCCCCATAGGGACAATATTTTAAGTCCCAACATGGTTTACGAGCATTGGACGTTCGTTTTTTCCACTGTTCTAAGAATTCTGAATCAGATTCATTAGGATCAAATCCTAAACTATGTTTTATCGCCGGGTGTATCAAATTCTCGACCTCAAATTTCATTTCAGATTCTGTAATTTTAATCTTTTGGTTTTTGTGGTTCTTTATTTCTGTGTGAATAAATTTTATTAAGGGGTGGGTTATCGTATAGAACTGATGGCATCGACGACAATTGCTGGATTTTCATCAGGGATCATTGTAATGCTTAGTATTATGGTAGGCTTAATGGCTGGAACGCAATTATCACAGGCAGTAATTAGCGGGATAGCAGTGGTAGCGTTCGTGGAGGGCTTTTCAGATGCATTTAGTGAATATTTATCTCAAAGAACCGAAAAAGAACATGCCATTAAAACAATATGGAAAGAAGCCTTCATAATATTTCTCACCAAGTTCGGTATTATATTCCAATTTATTCTTCCTTTTCTTTTCTTGCCACTTTTAGACGCAACCTACTTTTCTATTTTTTATGGATTATTTATTTTAAGTGTCCTGAGTGGACATATCGCCAGACAACAAGAGAAAAGAAGGATTATTCGCACCATGTTACTGTATGACATTGCTGCCATAATTATAATGACGATAACCTATTTTGTCGGAGATTTGGTAGCTTTCATCTTTTCATTATTAGGTATTTAAATAGTTTCTCAATTGAGAGAAAACCATTTTGGATTGTTATTTTTTCTTTTTTTTCTTTGAATTTTCTGGTAAAGGCTCGTCTTCTATGGGTTCTTCGCGCATTTTATGAAAAATATTTGTTAAATCCTTGATACGTTGCGCTGAATATTTTTTTAATTTTTGTTTTCTTTCAACGGGAGGTGCTGGTGCGTCTTTCTTTTCAGTGCTGAAGAATTTTGACTGATATTTTATTTTACTACTAAAATAGTCTTTGAATTCTCTTGGATTTATCAGGAAATCTTCCATTAATTTATCGAATGTCCTAAGACTGTATGAGTGATAGAGAAATTTTAATAACACTTCAATATTGATTTTATCATAACAAGCTGCAAATTTTTGTAATGCACCTACTCGAATACTTTCGTTGATTCCCTTCTCCCATTTCAACAAGACGGCTTCGGTGCTCTCGTTCGAATCCCCGAGCGTTTTTGAAAAATGTTGTTTAATTCGCTCTTTGATTGTCAATAAAATTTGGTCTTCATTGTTAAAAATGATTTGAAAAATGTTAGAATCAAAGCGTTCAAAGGTTTTGAAAATCCCGACATTAAGTAGATAACTGATTGGATTTCGATTTATTAATCGGATTGTTTTCACACGATCCCCATTTTGAAGTGGATCGCAATAGCTTTCTAGGGCTAATCTATTTTTTTCTCTAATTCTATAAAAATCAATGAAAAAATCCACGAGTTTCTCTCTATCGAATCCACCCTCCTCATTTTTTAATTTAATTGCAGCATATAAAAGAATTAATTCATAGCCACAATTAAATTTGGCTGTTTTGATAAAATCAATGAAATTTGGGAAATCCGCAATAGCCATATCCGTCTCTTCTCTACGTTTAACGTGAAATGAATGTTTCATTCCATAATGAATTGGTACATATAATCGATCTTCTCTTTTTAATTATAGCTTAGAAAATGTTTTTTTAACATTTTAAGGTGCTGTATAGCTTCAAAAGAAGGAGTAGTTACTCCAATTCTTTTCCAGTTAGAAGTGCCCCCCTAACCTTTGACATTCGCTCCCCAATTTTTAATCGTCTTAAAGGTGACTTGATAACACAGGGAATATCAGTAAATGCTTTTATTATTTTTTGATAATCTACTTCGCCGCCGAGTATGGTGATAAAATTATAATTTCGTAGCTTTTTGCTTTCCACTTGGTTCTTCAGGTTTCTATCTGAAATTGCCCCTGAAGATCCATTTTTAAAGGAAACATTGTAATCCTCAATTTCCTTTTCTGGGTCAATAAATCCATATTTCGCTGAGAGGAGTATCCAACGATCCCCAAAACGCTTCGCATAAGTCTTATTAAAGTGGAAATAGTTACTGATATAGGCATCTTTTGCCTTTACAGGCCCTACATTCGGATCTTTGCTCCAAATTTTCCTTTGTCCGCATTGGACAATTACTAAATTCTTCATTCCTATCCCAACTCATTGGTTTTCAAAAGCTCTATTTTAGGTGAATTTCGTCGAACATAAATGTTGGCAAAATTCAAGAAGATATTTCAATTCACTAAAAAACGGTTTAAAAACTGAAACGAAAAGGCTTTAAATTTATCAAGTTAAATATAGAGTATTAAGAGATTTTTTGAGGGTTTGAACATGGAGAAGCTTAATGAGCTGATTAGCAATTATGAAAAGAATTTGACACAAGCTGTGAAAATAGATGGATTAGAAAAATTCGAGGGCGATTTAAATTCCTTAAATATGGCAGTCGATCAAATTTCTGAAAGAAAGAAAAGAGCGGCAGAAGCAATAGAGGGCATAGAGACGGATTTCAGTATTGAGGAATATGTTACTTCTGTTAGTGATGAGATTAGTAAAATTAATGAAACTTTCACGAATATTATGGATCTAACTAAAAAACTGGAGACGGATGAGGCGTTAAAGCAATTTTTATTCCAAAAGCTAGACCAGATTTTTGAAGATATAACTGAAGAAACTTCGCATGTGTTTAATTTGTCCGCATTGGAAATTTTTAACAACATTGTTGGTGATTTGAAAACAAAAATGGAGCAAAATATAATTAATAGGGTAGAAAAGGAACTGTATAGTATTAAAACTGGGTTAGGCGAATTCAAAAAAATCTCTGGGATGATGGATCCTCAATTTTCCAGTATCTATAAATCCATCTCAGGCATGAAAGAAAAATTTGAGAATCAATTAAAAGCAATTACCCTAAAGGGTGAAATTGTTGAAAAAGGTCTCCCTAAAGTAGATGAGCTAACCAAACAGATAATCCAAGATTATATACGAATTCAAAATGATATTGTCACTAAGCTCTCAAACCTCCAACAAGCTCCAGTGAAAATTCTGAAAACTCTTAGAGATGACCTTACGGTTTATGAAGCACAAGTGTTAACTGACCAATACAAAGGACAATCAGAATTGAAGATGTCTTATGAGGAAATTCAAACATTAAAACAAGAAAATATCGCAATGAAAGCTGAATTAGACAATGTTTCAAAAGAATTAGAAAAAGTTACTGTAGATTTTGAGCACTTAGCTAAAGCAAAAGATCAAAAAATTGAAATGCGGGAAGTATTAGCTCTGGTAATGACATTATTAGTGGAAGTATTTGGCGCACAACCTCATTCGAAACTATTATTCTTGTTACATGGGCAAAAAGTTGAGATGGACCGAACTTCCTTGATGAAAGCATCTGGGATTTCAGGTGCAATGGTGCGAAAAGCTCTTGCCGATTTAGACGCCGCTAAACTTGTGGATTATGATGTTGAATCGCAATCGGTGAAATTACTTAAGCGTATATACTAAGAATATATCTCGCCTGCTTGTAAGTAGAGCAGATGAGTTGATCTATTAGTCGTAATAAGGGCCTTATAAGAATTTTTTCTATTTAAATACAAGAGCAGCTGAAGGAATTGAGGTATGAATCAAAAGAATAAAAGAATGCTTTTGTTAGCTATTTTTTTCTCGATATTTGTAGTAGGGACCATTTTAATTTTCATCACGCCGTTGAGCATAAAAATTACGTATGGTCTGACTACGGAGACCGAAGATGGGGTAACAATAGTTTTTAATGTATTTGAACCTAAAAATGGTGTAAATCCAAAGAAAGCTGTTATAATTGGGCATGGAGGAATGGCAACCAAAGAATTTTTAAAAGGTTATGCTATTGAATTAGCTGCCGCCGGATTTGTTGTCGTTAATTTTGATTTTAGGGGCCATGGGCAGAGTGGCGGGGAGCTTGACATTGAATTATTAATCAATGATGTGAAAGCAATAGTGCAATATTTAAACGAAAGCCCTGACATTGATATAGGCAACCTCACTTATATTGGATATTCTGTGGGAGGGTATCCTGGTGTCCAAATTGTTAAAAATTACACCGAATTCAAGTGTTTTATTGGGATGGGAACAGGATTACCCAGAGAAGAATATTTACCAGGATATGTTGTGAGAGCTAATGAAACTCGTAAATTAAACGTTCTTATGATTCAAGCGCGATTCGATGAAGCCATTTCCCTTGACGAGCTTAAAGGGGGTATGGCTTTTCGATTAAATATGAATGCAACGGATATTGATGTAAATAAGTTGTATGGAAGTTTTGAAGATGGTAATGCCTCTAAGATCTATCTAGATGACAATAGCGATCATTTATTATTATCCTGGGATGAAACTTTTATCCGACAGGCACGAGATTGGGTAATCAACACCTTTCCTGATGTTAGGGCAGTTGATGAAAATTTTTACGCAAATTCCAGAGGCCTTATTCTAATTCTACAGGTTTTTGGAGGGATTGGACTTTTCTTCTTGATTATAAAACCGCTTTCCAACTTCATTGTAAACCCAAAGGAGGAAAAGATCCGTAAAATAGAATTACCAGAGGAAACGGTGAATAGTTTATTAAAAAAATCTATTTTGTATTCCTTTCTTCTAGGAGTTCCGGGGGCCCTTATTGTGAGTCCGATTCTAATCTTTTTGCCATTAACAATTGCGGGGTTAATGGTAATGATGTTATTTAGTCAAGCGTTTGGAATACTTATTTTACTTTGGAGAACAGGAAAAAAAGCGAATTTATCCCTAAAGGAAATTATCAAAGAACCGTTTAAAGGCTCACGAAATCAATTATTAAGACAAATCGGTTTAGGAACAATTTTAGCAGCAATTCTATATGTAATACTCTATCTATCATTTGGTTTGAATTATATAGGTATGGCACCTGGATTATCCAAACTTCCATGGGTTCCTATATACTTTGCAATTAATTTATTCACTTTAATAGTGTTGGGTTTATTCTCCCAGTTAATAATCCAATCAAAATTGGAAAATGGACAAGGTCTTATAAAAACTATCCTTCTAACTTTTGGAATAATTATGGTGTATGTATGTACTCTGATAACCGTTCCTTGCATAATAATGGGAAATTACTTCATTATGATCTTTTTATACATAATAACCCCTCTAACCCTTCTAGTTTCTGTTATTTCTGTCATTCTTTATAAAAAAAGCGGAAATATAATTGCAGGCTCAATCGTAAATGCGCTCTATATTACAAACCTAATGTGTACCTTGGCACCCTTTATGTTTTTGCTAACTGCTGATATATGGATCATTTCAATGTAGGTGGTTGACCATGAATAAAAACCAGAAATCTGAGTCATCAAAAATGGGCGTTACAAAAAGATTTAGTAAATTTATAAGATTAGGCATGAGATTATCTAAAGTTCCATTCATAGGGTGGATTTTTGAAAGATTCTTTGATACAAAAAACTCAAATGGAACCTTAATCCCGATTAACACATCCTTAAGAACGCCTGAGAATATAATACTACCTCTTGCAGTTACGGAACATTTCATTAATAAAGCAAGTTATATTTTTCTGATGAGTTCTTGCGGCTGTCGAAAAAGTAAGGATTGTAAAGATCATGATCATTCAATAGGATGTACTTGGATGGGGAAGGGTGTTTTAAAAATAGATATACCTCCTGAAGTTGGTCACCTCGCCACTAAAGAGGAAGCATTGGAGCGTGAACGTCTAGCTTATGAAAATGGATTGGTTCCTTCAATAGGCAGACTGAGAGCCGATTCTTGGTTAATGGGAGCATTACCTGATACTGGCCATTTTATGAGTTTGTGTCATTGCTGTCCATGTTGTTGTGTCTTAGGGGTGTTGACATATGGCAGAGCCTCCTTAGGACGTCTTATTGAGCGAATGGAAGGAATTACAGTTAAAGTAAATAGAGCCATCTGTGTTGGCTGCGGACAATGCGCTGAAGTTTGTATTTTTGATGCAATGAAAATGTATAATGGAAAAGCAGTGATCGATCAAGAGAAATGCAAAGGTTGTGGACGCTGTGAAAGAAAATGTCCGAACGAAGCAATTACCATTACATTAGATGACCCCAGCTCTATTGATGAAACAATTGCCCGAATAAGCGCCCATGTTGATGTCAGTTGAGGTGCTAAATTATATTTACCTAAAAGAAATATACTTAAATTTCCCACTAACAACCCTATAATTAATTACTAATTGGAGTAGATTTTGTAATATGAGAATTTTTTTGATTATTTTTGATAGCTTGAGGAAGGATCATACTGGAAAGACTTATGGGAATTCTTGGATAAAGACTCCTAATTTTGATAGATTTGCTAAAGATTCGATCGTTTTTGATAAGGCATATAATGAATCATTACCTACCATTCCGGTAAGGAGAGCGATTCACACGGGCATACGTACATTTCCTTTTAATCATGAAAGGCCAGAACTTCGCAGTGATGATTTTGTAAAAATACCGGGATGGGACCCGATACCGCCACATCAGACGCATTTAGCAGAGTACATGAAGAAAAAAGGGTTTATCACTTCTTTCATTACGAGTACATATCACCAGTTCAAACCCAACATGAATTTCCATTTAGCTTTTGATCAATGGAATTGGATTCGAGGGCATGAAGCAGATAAATTTAGAGCAAGATATAGGGTTGGAAAAGGTAGCCTTAGAGCAAAATTGAAAGCGCATGTTGCTGGTAAAGATTCCTTTGCCAAGACGTACCAAGAATTCATTCTAAAACCTTATTTTACTAACGTGCAAGAGAGGGAGACTGAAGAAGAGTATTTTCCTGCACAAACTTTTAAGAAAGCAATTGAATTTGTTAAGGATACTATAAAAATCAACCATGTTTTCAGTGTGATTGATGAATTTGATCCCCACGAGCCTTGGGATCCACCTCAGAAATACCTCGATTTATATGCAGATAAGAATTATACAGGAAAGAAACCTCTTCAACCTGCATATGGTCCAAAGTTAGAGTATTTATCAGATGACGAGTTGAAATATATGAGGGCCTGTTATGCAGGGGAGGTTTCACTGTGTGATCGTTGGTTCGGTTATTTTATTGAAGAATTAAAAAGCATGGAATTATATGATGACTCTCTAATTATTTTAACAAGTGATCATGGTCATAGTATTGGGGAACATAATGCCTTGGGTAAGCTTCCACTGTTTATGTATCCGGAACTTATAGATATCCCATTCATGATCAAGCCCCCCAGTGGCCTAAAGGGTCCAAAAAGAATTAAAAAATCTTATGTTTATAATCACGATATCTTACCTACAATTTTCGGATTTTTAAAGTCTGAAAAACCCGAAGTTTTTGAGGGCATCGACCTTTCAATGTTTCTTGATGAAGGGGATCAATTAGTAGAGAATCGCAATTATATTACCTGTGGATTTATTATATGTACTTTATACAAAGACGACTCTCATGCTTTTATTACGTCAAATAATAAAGCTAGGCAGAAATTATTTGATTTATCAAAAGATCCCGAGTGGGATCATAATATTGCAAAAGATAATCCCGATATTTGTAAAGAACTCTTTAATAAGATCGAGCAAGATGCGAAGGGTGAACTTCTTTTAGAATATAAAACACCAATTGATCAATTAACAGATTGGTATGGACCAAAGTAAAAAAAGAGAAATAGCGATAGGGAAAGTCCATTCCAGCTGTGAATCTTGGACTTTCAACTCAATCTTTCCATGGTTTTTCAGGTTTCGGCATTTTCTCAGGGGGCATTAACTTCCGCACTTTCAGATAATCTTCAAACGAAAGCACTGGATACGTAACTTGGTGACAAACTTCTTGAAAATACATTGAAACGACATTTGTTGTAACAGTATCCTCGTCATCAGCCTCATAGATCATGAAAGATGTTCTGCTCCCTAAAGAAATTTCAGTTGTAATTAGTTTAATTTTAGCAAAGCCTTCGATGACTTCTTTGGGTGCTTTTCCAGTAATTAAGTCATTATATCTCATATTTAATGCGCGTGCGTTTTCTGGCTTCCAAGTAGTGATAGTAATGTACCTTGCCATTCAGCTCACCTCCATATACAATTTTTTTTGGTGGATCAATATCATATATTAGTTCTTTAAATACCTTATTTCCTAGAGGACGAGAAATTAGATAGATTCTCTGCGATGCGAAAAATGGAAGGTTAAAACATTAAAGCGAATCTCTTGAGGGAACGCCATGAATGACGAAAAGGAACAAATAAGAGATTGGAAATTAGTTTATTTTCCACCAATAATTTTATTGATGGGGTATATTTTATATGGAAAAGTAGAAAACATGCTTGGACAATCTACAGATTCGAATCCTTTTAGCTTGTTGGATTATTTGCTATATTTCATTTTTGTTTGTTCAATGTTTTTAATATTTAGCTTAGGATATATCTTGTTTTATAAATTTTTAACGAAAAATCAAAGTACCAACAATAATCCTAAGATTTTATATGTGGGAATTATCACGTTGGTGATTTCGTTCATTATTTTTAGTATTTGTGTGGAGTTTCCTGGAGTAGCTGCGGATGGCAACCTATATTTACCGCCCATTCAAATTCCGAACCCCTTTCCATGGTTTGTTTCCTATGGGGGCTATTCCAGTGTGATTGAGGTTTATTGGTATCATATTTTTATTTTCCTCATCTTTTTTCCATTGATTGGTTTAGGATTTACAATCATGGATTATCTTCACTTCAGGAGTAAAAAACGAACGTTGCGAATGGTAATAATGTTCTTCGGGGCGAATCTGTTAGGCCTAATGTGGCAAGATTTCTATTATTTCGTCTCTAGTCCCACTGATTTTCTTATACCAGGCGAACGATATGGCGTTTATTTCGATCAGTGGCTTGGCCCAATTCCAACGATGTATATTGTAACAAATTGTATAGGAATCGGTCTGATTTGGTTAATGAGTATGAGGTGCGGACTTAAATATTCGGAGATATATCGGTTTTTAGTGTTTATCGGAGTAATTCTAACGATCGGAGTAACTATTCACTCAGTGAAGATTCCATTCATATCTTAGAAAATCGCTTAAGTAATTAAAATCGTAATTTTTCCTAAATTTTTCATTCTGTTATCATTTTTTCTAAGAATTGGCGAGTATCAGGATCAATATTTGCGAAGAAGAGGTCCTTAGCAAGTTGATTGATAGTTTCTTCTATCTTTGAAACAGTTAATCCTCGCTCAACTTTATCGTGGGCCGTTCTTGATTGCATCCCCAATTGTTTATGGAGCGAATTGTTCCGATCAAATTTTGGTATACGTACATTTTCTAAAATATTGACAGCGGCAAATCCTTTGCTTCCCTTCATCGAAAACATGCTTACAAGGTCCGTGAAAATCTGTGAATTAAGAATAGCACACAGATAATGGGCTTCCTCTAAGGTTTCTACGGTTAGATAAATGAGCGTCTCTTGGGGGATGGGTGGTTTTAGTCCTATAAATGGATCATCGTATTCGGTGATTACAGCGGCATTAATGCGGTTTCCCATGCGATTCCAACAGACTTTGAAGGGACTTTTCATGTCATCGGTACCAAAGAGGATGTAAAACGGATATT
>JABXJU010000146.1 GCA_013375405.1 Candidatus Helarchaeota archaeon | reverse complement strand
TTAAACTCATCGATAAGCATAGGATACTCTAAAATAAGCCGATTAATTTCTTCAAAGTCATCTCTCTTCAACGCTCGCTTCATTAGGTCCTTTGCTTTCCCTTTACTTAAACTCATTCAAAGACACCATGTTGTGTGTTTTTGTGATAAAATTTGTAATTAGTATAAATTCTTTTATTCTTTCTAATCTTTATATTTTAATAAATTAAGTGGATAAATAAAAACGATTGGTATCAAGGTAATTTAATAATAAAGGCGATTTTTAGGATAATTTTTTCAGTAGAAAGAAGATTTTGGTGATTAATTTGAAAACTCTCATTTTAGCAGGTGGTATTGGGCGGAGGCTCTGTCCATTGACTAATACTATACCCAAACCGATGCTACCACTAGGCGGGAAACCCACACTTGAACACGTAATTCATAATTTGAAAGATGCGGGGTTAAAAGATATCATTATCGTCGTCGACTACAAAAAAGACCAAATTATGGATTATTTTGGAAATGGCTATGATCATGGAGTTAATATTGAATATGTTGAACAGCAACAAATGGAAAGTGTGGAAGCAGCAATTCTAACGGGAGAAAAAAAACTCAAAGATGAGGAATTCTTTTTCGTAGCTCACGCAGATGTCTTAGCTAATCCTGAGATTATCACTCGAACTATCGAAACTCATGAAAATTTACAAGCAGATTTAACTATTACGATTAGTTTAGTCGAAAATCCCAGCTTATACGGTGTCGCTGTGATTGATGAAGAAGCTCGAATTAAAAAAATCATTGAAAAACCAAAGAAAGGAACTGAACCTTCGAATTTTGCTATTTCTGGATTATATATTTATCCAAATGAGATTTTTCAAGCTATTCACTCCACAAATATTCTGGATCAGGCGATACAAAAGTTCATAACTGATAAAAAACGCGTTTATGCCTGTGTTTGGGAGAAAAATTGGTCCGAAATTACCTATCCTTGGGATATTCTTACTGCAAATGAATTCGTTCTAAATAACTTGTTAAAAGGTAAAGGATCATTTATTTCAGAGACTGCCGATATCTCCGGGCGCGTGAAGATTGAAGGGTCTGTTTTCATTGGTGAAAATGTTGTAATTCGCCCCGGTGCTATGTTAGTTGGGCCACTTTATATTGGTAATAATACCTATATAGGGACCAATACCCTTCTCCGAAAATATTGTAGTATCGGGAATAATGTTACAATTGGGTTTGGCGTTGAAATTAAAAATAGCATTATTTTTGATAATACCGCCGTTGGACGCTTAAGTTACATTGGTGATAGTGTTATTGGCCGTCATGTAGAATT
This sequence comes from Candidatus Helarchaeota archaeon, assembly GCA_013375405.1. Next base: position 9,487 of record JABXJU010000146.1, on the reverse strand, counting down.
TGGAGCAGGCACTCAAACATGGAATTTAGTGCCTGGAAATAAACCAATATTTATGAATTTTAATTCTCAGCAAATTCAAGTCCCTCGTGAAAAATTTGGGGCAATAATTGGTGATGAGACTTTTATTGGAATTAATGTTTCAATTTTTCCTGGGAGAAAAATCGGTTATAAATCTATTATCGCTCCAGGTGTAATTATAGAAAAAGATGTCGATTCTAAAGTTTCGGTTGTGGCTAAGCAGTCCCTGGAAACCAAAAAAATTGAATAAAATTGAGCAACTTGACCTTACAAAATTCTTCTAAGAAATCTCAACTAATCTTAGAGACTCAAAAAAAATCCAAGAAAATTTACAAACATCCATCCAATTTAATACTCTCAATTAATGAATCCACTAAAACAGAAATTATTTATGATAAAGAAGTTCAAAATATCACAAAATTCACTATTAAATTCAAAGGGCGAATGCTTACCTATCAAACTCATGGTTTATACATTTATCCTGCTAAATTTATTCCACAAATTCCCCAATTCTGTATTCAACAATTCTCTCAGCCTCATGATACTATTCTTGACCCATTTTGTGGGAGTGGTTCTAGCCTCGTCGAATCTCAATTATTGCATCGTAATGCCTTTGGCATCGATATTAATCCTTTAGCCCAGCTAATCTCAAGAGTAAAAACCACACCGTTAGATTTACCACAACTTTCTGAAGAATCTAGTTTAATTGAGCGATTTCTCACTAATGGAAAAAATAACTCGATAGAGTCTAAAGAACAAATTCCCTACTTTCCAAATTTAACATATTGGTTTTCTCCAAAAGTTCTACAGGATTTAGTAAAACTTCAAAAATACATTTTTAATGTGGAAGATTCTGCAATTCGGGATTTCTTCCTCTTAATTCTTGCTAGTATTATCCGTAATGTGTCCCTAGCTGATAGGGATCAACTCCATCCTGCGAAAACAAAGTATTCAAGAATCAAAGAAGGTCGAAATATTCAAACTTATGAGATCTTTAGAAAATCCCTTCAGTCCCGTTTAAAAATCATCGAGGAATTTTCTCAATATGATTTTTCAGATGTGAGCATTCAACTCATTGGTGAGGATGCAACGAAAATAAACTGTCCTGTAAGAGTAGATTTAGCAGTAACCTCCCCTCCTTATGTGAATGCCTTAGATTATGTCCGAATCCATAAATTAGAAGCATTTTGGACCGGTTTACTTTCCCCAAAAGAAATTTCTTCCCTCCATCAAAAATTTATTGGTACGGAAAATGTGTATAAGGATTATTATTACAATCTCCCTGAATTTTCTGATAAAGAATTAAACGAACTTATAACTAATATAGCCAAGTTTGATAAAAAACGCGCGGGCATCGTTACTCTATACTTCTCACGGATATTTGAAAATCTACGGGAAATTCACTCAATCCTACGGCCCGAAAGCTATTATTGCATTGTAATAGGGAGCAATATTCTCCGAAATATTCACGTTCCCACCCCCAAAATTCTCATCCAATTCGCTGAAGAACTTGGGTATAAAAATATATTAAATTACTCCTATAACGTCATAAATAAACGTTTAAAGATCCCCCGGGCACGGCATGGGGGAAATATTAAAAAAGAGTGGATAATAGTCCTTCAAAAATTATGATTCTTTTTCACTATCATTTAGAAATTCAATAAGGAGTTTGATTGGTTCCTGTTTAGGTGCTACTAAAAGGAGGACATCATGATCTAAAATTCCGACTTCACTTATTATTTTATCTAACTCATTGAAATTTGGAATATAAGGATTATATATTATTTTCTTAGAAATTTCACGTGTAATAGACCAAACTTTAGTGTTTAGATCAAAACCAGCTACTTTAAGTCCTGCAAAAATATCCAAAATTTTCCCTTTTGCATCAATCGAAAGTTGTCGAATTTCCTGGCCTTTTCCACAAGCAGGGCAATCATCCCATTTCCCGATTTCAATATATTCAATTAACCCATAGACTCCGTTATAATTAAGATATGTTGGGAACATGGGCAAGCCAATATTTTTCCCATGTAGGAGATGAAGAATTTTCAGGACTTCGTGGGATTGAATACTTGAAATAACCGCATTTACTGTCTGAATGGCTGGCATTTTATTCTTTAAGATATTTTCCATATCTTCCTCCACAAAGGTGGGGTCATAATTCCAATCCTTTGCATCTTGATTCGCCATCTTCACCAGAATTTTCACATCTTCCGAATCTTTCAAATTTGGACTTCGGTTGTATTCCTGTGTAAATTTATATTCAGCCCGTAAAACACAATGTTCCCGCTTTTTTGGAATCCCTTTTGGTGTACATGCGGCTATTAGTTTTTCGTCAGCTGGCGGCACTGGTAATAGGCATCGCAAGCAGGGCGTGTCAAATTCATATTCTGGAATTGATCCCTCAGGAAGAACGAGATGCACATGCCCCTCGAACCCCAATGTTCCCGAATCAATAAGTGGTTTTTTTAAACGTAAGCAAATATTATTCAAATCTAACCGTGCTTTGATATTATCTAATCCTCCAATAATTACATCAGCTTTCTCATATACTGGAGTTGGAACTTCTTGTAATTTTGTGAAATGAAACTCTACTTCCATATAAGGATTAAAAGTTTTCAAACGTTCTGCAGCTACTTCTGCTTTAGGTCGTCCCTCATCCCCTGGCCAGAACAACATTTGCCTTGACAAATTCGATGTCTCGATAGTATCATCATCAACCAAAATTATTTTCCCAACTCCTGTGAGTGCCAAATTCTTCGCAATTTCACAACCTAACGCACCCACTCCTATCTGAAAAATGACTGAATTCTTTATTAATTCCTGATCCCAACCTTCAAGCATCGCATGTCGTGTATACAGTTTGCGTTCTTTGGATTCCATTTTAACTTACACCAATCTTTTGCATTTATTTCAATTATTTAAATGAAAATCCGCTTAAATTATTTTTCAAAAAATTTCAAATCTATTTATTTTTTTAAGGATTCGCCTTTCTGGATTATTTCAAGGGCTTTTAAATACCGATCCCGGTATGCTTTGTGTCTTTTCCAAAAAAAGATAAGGATACAGGCAACAGCGCCTCCAACAGCCAAAGGAATAACTAAAGCAAGAATGCGGCCTAAGCTTGGGTTGATTGTAAGAGTGAGAGTAAGATTATCGGTTCCACCTTCACTGTCAATTAGAATTAATAAGAATGTATCAGTCCCTCTTCCTTGGGGATAAAAAGTAAGGATTTTTTCCGTAGAATTTTCCCCTTCAACTGTTGCAATTTTTGAATCTAACCCCCTCACAAACCAATTTAATGCTGATTTATTATCCTCCACATCAAATTCATAATCAGTTAAATTTATTGTAAATGAACTAACATCCATTGTTTGAACCCAAATTGAATTATCTTGAATATCTTCTTTTGATAATATAATAGGTATATCATTAACTGGATTAACCGTGATATTAATTTGGATCATATCCTGCATACCATGCCTATCTTTGAGTCGTAACCAAAATGTATCAGTCCCACTTGCATTTTCAACAGAATAAAAAGTCAATGTGTCATTCGAGGAAAATGATCCGCTGACGGTTACGAATGACTGTAAACGATTTAGATCTAAAACAGAAATTCCCCATGTAAGATTTATTTTTTCCTCATCCGCATCAGTTTCAAACCCTGTGAAGTTGATGGAGAAGGACCCAAAATCTTCATTTTGTACCCAAACTGGATCTGATTGAATTGAAGCTCGAGATGAAATCCATGGGTAACGATTAAACATAAGCACCGAAATCGTAGCATCTTGAAAATTCGCTACAGTAATATCATGCATTCCGTCACCAGTCACATCTCCTGTTATAACTGAACGTGGGTCGTTTCCTGCTGCATAATCTATTCGTGGATCCCAATCACTCGTATTTGCATTCCACAGGAGGACCGATACTTTACCGGTTCCTTCATTGGAAGTTATTATATCATTCTGCCCATCATTATTTACATCTCCAATATCTACCGATATTGGATCTTCCTCAACAGAATTACTAATTGGTGAATTCCATGTCTCTAAAGTATCATTCCAGCATAGTATTACAACATTATCTCCGTTCTTATCCGTTAGCACTAGGTCGTTGCGCCCATCATTATTTGCATCCCCTACTGCAAGAGCAGGTGTGAACTGAGGTAAAGAAGTACTAATCGTAATGTTCGAATCATCATCCCACTCTCCCTTTGAACTATTCCATAATCGAATCCACACACTAGCAGTTGTACTAAAATTCCCTGCCGCTACTAGATCATTAAATCCATCATTATTTACGTCAGCTACCTCGATCTGGTAAGGCACACCATTTAGAGTACGATTAATTAGAGGGTTCCAATTTTTTTGAGTCTTATTCCAAAGTAGGAGCGAAAACTTTGCTTGCCATTTATTTGCTACGACTATGTCATTAGCTCCATCATTATTTGCATCTGCAACTATGACATCCCATCCACTAAAATCCGAGATATTTCGAGTAACATAAGGATCCCAATAGTTTTTTGTATCATTCCAAAGTATAATTGAAACATTTGTTGAAGTGAGTGTCGAACGACACGCCACGATATCTTGTGCGCCATCATTATTAGCATCACCAATATAAACTGATGTGGGTATATAACTAACATTAAGAGTTAGTTCAGGATTCCAATCATTCAGGGTTTCGTTCCAACAAAGGACCGATATATTTTCATCATTCAAAGTCGCTGCTACGATATCTATCTCGCCATCATTATTGGCATCTCCTATAGCCACATCCGAAGGATAGGCTTGTACGCTACGTATGATTCTTTGGGGCGCCAAATCTCCCCGAGTTGTGTTCCAAGGGAGGATTGAAACTGTATTTGCTAAACTATTCGCCGTTGCAATATCCATTAACCCATTATTGCTTAAATCCCCAATAATTACTGATATAGGCCCCATATTTACACTTTTGGTGGTTAAATCCCAATTTTCATCAATCGCATTCCAGGATAAAATCGAAATGTTTGCATCCCCATAATTTGCGGCTACTAAATCATTTTGTCCATCAGAATTCACATCTCCTACTGCAATTGAAGACGGTTGATTTCCTACAGGTTTTGTTATTGTATCCCAATCCTCAGCAGTTGTATTCCACTGTAGAATCGTCACTGAATTATCATTTGAATTAGCTGTTAAAATATCAATTTTTCCATCATTATTTCCATCTCCAATTGCCAGTGCAGACGGGTTATTTCCAACACTTTTATTTATTGCTGGATTCCAAATCGTGTCAGTTTCGTTCCATTGCAGGATTGATACCTCGCTATCCATTCGATTTGCGGTTACTATTTCGTTTAATCCATCATTATTGGCATCTCCAATCCCTACGGCGATTGGCCCGTCTCCTACATTTACCGTTATTTCAGGATTCCAATTTCTATATGAGAGATTATATGTAAATATTGAGACTGTATCATCAGCATAATTTGTAACGACAATTTCATTCAATCCATCATTATTAGCATCTTCAATGCAGACAGCGCACGGCTGATTCCCTACTACCTGAGAACTTGAATTCCAATCTTGAAATGTATAATTCCAGAGCAAAATGGTTACTTCATTAGAATGATTATTTGCCGCAACTATATCAAAAAATCCATCATTATTAGCGTCCCCAACGGCGACAGCGCAAGGACCACTACTTACAGACCGATTATGTGCGACCCAATCCCCAGCGGTAATATTCCACAAAAGAATGGAAATAGAATCAGAATTATTATTAGCAGTAACAATATCTAACTCACCATCATTATTTACATCACCCATGGCTATTGATAGAGGTTTATCCCCAACACTTTGCGTGATTTGGGAATCCCATGCAAATATTTTTGGAACTAGTACTGCCTCCGGTCCATTTGGTGCAATTTGGGAATTTTTTTGAGTAACACGATTTGAATTAATATGACAGAACAAAAAATTAAATGTAATTATGATTAAAATAATAAAAATTGTCCCTAATTTTCTTCTTTCCATGATAATAAACCCTCATTGAATCTTGTTCTTGAAAACCTCTTTTTAAATATACCACTTTACTAACTTAATAGTCTTCGGATTCACGACGCACTATTAGAATTTATTCTCCAAAAATTAATTCTAACTTTTTTAATCAAAAATTTTCGTTTTTCTTCCATAGCCAGTCGATATAATAAAATTACTATCAATTTTTGAAATTTTATCGGTTTTATGAGTAACATCATACCCTAATGGGATAAAAGGTTTGGTCACAATTGTATCGGGCACATCGCCATAGTGGTATTTCACCATAACTTTTCTCTCGATTTAATTTGTAATTATTTCCATATGTTATTTTGCCAAGAATATACTTATTTAATTTAATTAGAAATGGTATCCTTCTTAATATAATTCCTTTAATCTCAATTCTTTATTAAAAAAAATCTTACTCTTCAATCAATAAGATATATAAAAAAAAATGAAGGAAATAAATAATCACCAAAAGATTTTTGAAAATTTTCCTATATGAAATAAAGAAAAAGGTGAGAAAAAAATGCCTAAAGGTAAAAAATCAGCTCAGAAAGATGCCGGAATAAAAGCGGAATATAATGCGAAGGCATTTAAACGAACGAGCTTCCTCGAAAAAGTAAAGGTTAATGCTCTGAAGGATGCTATTATGCCGGTGATTATACAAGCAGAGGATCCAAAAGCAATGGCGAAAAAGTTGGAAGCACAAGGCGCAACGATACTCCATGTCTATGATATAATAAAAGCAGTAGCAGTAAAGATGCCTGCCAACGAGATACTTAAGATGAGTAAGGATAAAGATCTAGATCTATTACATGAGGATATGGAAGTCCATACTTGTCTCGATGTAAGTGTGCCACATATTGGGGCTCCCACGATCTGGAAGGAAATGAAAAACAAAGGAGAAAACATTGTTGTTGCTGTTGTTGATACAGGCGTTGATGGAGAGCATCCAGATTTAAAAGGAAAATTGGTTGCATATGAAGATTTTACAGAAGAGGGTTATTTCGATGGTAATGGGCATGGAACCCATGTAGCAGGAACTATCGCAGGAAACGGAAAAGCTTCCGGTTCAAAATATGTTGGAGTTGCACCTGAAGCAAAAGTAATTGCTGCAAAGGTTTTAGCAGCAAATGGAAGCGGTACCTTTTCAGGAGTAATCGCTGGAATTGAATGGGCTGCCAAACAAAAACCCGATGTTATGAATTTAAGCTTAGGAGCCAGTATTCCGGGCAGTTGCGATGGAACAGATCCCTGCTCTATGGCCGTAGAGGCAGCAATGGACCAAGGGATTATTGTTTGTATCGCTGCTGGAAATGCAGGTCCTGGTTCGAGCACGGTCGGTTCGCCTGGATGTGCTGAAAAAGTTATTACTATCGGAGCTTCCGATGATAATGATAATATTGCTTGGTTTAGCTCTCGCGGGCCTACACTAGATAAACGTGTGAAACCGGACATCGTCTTACCTGGCGTGAATATTGTTGCAGCACGTGCAACGGATACAGCATTGGGCACTCCCATCGATGATCATCACACGCAAGCTAGTGGTACTTCGATGGCTACTCCACATTGTGCAGGCGTTGCCGCCTTACTGAAAGCTGAATTTCCGAATATTACCCCACAGGAAGTAAAAAAACTCTTAATGACTACCTCGATTGATCTTAAGCTAGATCCCAACACCCAAGGAAAAGGACGAGTGGATTGTGAAAAAGCCTTTGCTGCACAGGCAGGTGGAAGCCCAGAACAAAAGCCCAAGAAGAATCCATCTAAAAAGAAATCATCTAAAAAGAAATCCACTAAAAAGAAAGGCAGAAGATGTTAAATCTATTTTATTAATTTCTTTTTTTTCTTAAACCGAACTTAGAATTACCCCAAAGAAAACAATAAATATCACTAAAACACTAATTCCAAGCAGAAATACAATGAAATCATGCTTCTTCAACTTTTTTTATCAACCTCTTTTCAGTTTAAATCAAAGAATGAAAATGTAGGCGGTCCCAAAAAATTTCCCCCTATTTTTATTATGTGATCAAAAATTTTGATGTGATTCATCTATATCTTATAGTAAGTTGAAAAAGTTTTATGGCGATAAAATAATATAAATTAAAAATTCGAGAAAATTTTATTACAGGGAATCTGAATTGATATTTTAATTTACGGAGATGAAAGAATGAATCTTCTAGAGAAAATCAGAAATGTTCCAGATTGGCCTAAGAAAGGAATTCAGTTTAAAGACATAACCACCTTAATTCAGGATCCAGAAGCGTTAAAAGAAGCAACAAATATTATGGCAGAACCATATAAAACAATGAATATTCAAAAAGTTGTTTCTATGGAGGCACGAGGTTTTATCTTTGGGTCGATGGTTGCCTATTTGATAGGAGCTGGGTTTATTCCTATACGAAAGAAAGGAAAACTGCCGTATAAAACCGTAGAGCATGAGTATGAAAAGGAATATGGACCAGATATCATCACGATGCATGTCGATGCGTTTGAACCTGGCGAACGCGTTCTCATTTTAGATGATCTTTTGGCAACAGGCGGGACTGCACTTGCTGCAGCTAAATTAGTCGAGAAATTAAAGGGTGAAATAGTCGAACAATGCTTTTTAATTGAACTAACCGGTAGCTTGCATGGACGGAAAGTGCTTGAAGATGCAGGATACAAGGTAAGAAGTTTTATTGAAATTCCCGTGGAAGAATAAGTGAGGACTCAAAATGCGAAATTTAGGTTGTACATTTATTCCCGTGAATTTTGAGGATAAGGCAAAAATTAAAGAGTTTCTCCCTGTAGAAATTGGGTTGTTGGGTGGTAGTGGCAATTATGATCCCGCTATAGTAAAAAATCCAATGGAGTGCAAAGTTTTTACACCCTATGGAAGGACCTCAGATAATTTTATTTTAGGGACTGTCGAGAACCGAAAAGTCGCATTTCTAGCAAGACACGGAAGAGGCCATCATATCCCCCCTCACCTGATTAATTTCCGCGCGAACATTTGGGGCTTCAAAGCGCTCGGAACAACCCGAATAATTAGTCCAAGTGCATGCGGATCCCTACAGGGAAATATTGAGGTCGGTACATTTGTTGTTATTGATCAATTGTTCGATCGAACCTTTGGTCAGAGGAAAGATACCTTTTACGAAGGATCTGTTGTAGGTCATATGGCATTTGCTAAGCCATTTTGCTCCGAACTCCGTTCTATTCTCATTGAAACTGCCAAAGAACTAAATTTAAAACATCTTGAAAAAGGTACCTATGTTTGCATTAATGGTCCACGATTCTCTACTGCTGCTGAATCCCTGTTCTATCGAAACCAAGGATGGAACGTCATTGGCATGACCGCATATCCTGAATGCATTTTGGCTCGAGAGGCTGAGATTTGTTTCTCTAACATAAGTATGGTGACTGATAAAGATATTTACGGTGATGAACCAGTCACAATC
>JABXJU010000145.1 GCA_013375405.1 Candidatus Helarchaeota archaeon | reverse complement strand
ATCTATTTCAAAAAAACTAATGATGTGCAGAAAAAGCTAAATAAATCAAGGGTTTCCATAATTATGGATGCCGAAGGAACGGACTGCACCTTTGCGGGAAATTTCCGCAGAGCAAAGATACTGAAAAGATTCAGCTGCCAGACCGGCCTAACGTTGGAAACGATAAGCGTAAACTAGGTGGGATGACTGGCCCCCTGGGCTAAGTTAACGGGAATAATAACGGTTTTTAAAACCTTTGGTTGGGGGTTCGGATCCCTCCACCTTCCCAAACAAAAAAACACAAAGATAAAAAAGATATAGGAAAATCCTAAGTTTCTCTAGATCCAGAGAGGTTTAGGATTTTTTATTTTATGGGATTTTATGTGGGTTTGGTGGACTTGTGGTAAAAAATTTGAATTATCAAAATTGCCGAGTGTGTAGCAGAGCAAACTGAGAAGGGATTATTGGCATTAAGCCGAACATTACAGCAGCAGGTATTGACCGATTTTGTTTTTTAAGTAATAATCGGATTATTTGCCCAAAATGCCCAATTTTGATGGGGCTTTTTTTTGACAAAAAATTCTATAAAATTGGCCCTCTGACCTATTGCAATAATTGGGAAACCTTAGTAATTTATTATATTGTTCTTTAGAGAGGCTACGATAACCATTTACGACGGGGTTTAGTCGGTTTGACTACTTAAGAAAGACGATCAATAAGAACCGCGGTCATAAGCTGTGTCGATCCTACATAATAAGAGCCTCTATTAATTGCTATATGGGATTGACGTTAAAGACATTAAAAAAGAAACCCACCTGGAAGAAGTGATATTAGAGATTTTCAAAAACCACCAATAGCTTCAATCAAGTGTTAATTTTTTTTCTTTTCTTGAAATATTGATGTCAATGCTACACACCATGAAACCGTGCATCATTTCCAGCAGCACGAAATGGGCCCCCGGTATTGCTACAAGAAAAACAAATCGACTTTTTGAGGAATTTCGCAAAAAGGATAGAAAAGGAAGGCCGTAAAGGGATTCTGGATTTCTTCAATGCCTGCGTGGACCATTATTCGTTGGGTTATATCATTGAAATGCGAGTAGATCGGAACCCGGTTCTGATATGAGCAACTTGTGCGAAATTGCAGGCTATGTATCGATGCATGATTCCCATTGTTGTTTGAATCCTTCTCATCATTGAGCTTGGAGCTAAGTTATGAAGTTAAACATTCCTACTGCTGACCAATTGAAACTGGTACAAGGAGTAGAACGCGACCTGCTCCGACGCAGGCGGACAGGAACAATCGGTGGCATCGCGGCTTTGGCTTGGGCCATCATTCAAATTGTGATAGGGCTTGCTAATGCAAATTACCTCAAGAACATCGATCTATTCATTAAGAACTTAATTTCCAAACAGTGGGGTGATTTGATCGGTGGGACGGAGGGCCTTCCGATCTATGAGTTTACCGGAATAATTGTTCTGGTGATTGCGTCGCTTTGAGGAATTTGATGGTATAGGACAGAAGAAGGCTTCTATGGCAGTAGACATGCTTGTGAGGGACCTTGGCGTGTCTGCACAAAACAAACAATGGATTGATGTATCCGATGACACTCATGTTAGCCGTGTATTTCAACGCACTGGTCTCATAGATACTTATACACATGAGGCCTTGCTGAATGCTGCCCGTGACCTCAATGCAGATTACCCGGGCGCGCTGGACTTACCGAGTTGGTTAATTGGTAGACGCTTTTGTCATGCACGAGAGCCAGAGTGTTCTTCGTGTCCGCTAGAAGAGGATTGTCCAAAAGTACGAGTGTAGCTGACGGGAGATAATGTCCTGCTCTGGTCTGCCTCGCTCACCCAGATGCCTTGGGGGATGAGTTGTTAAATAACGGATTATATTTTTTGCTTCACAAACATTATTATTTATTATTGACTATACATAACGTAATAGGTAGGTACGAAATTCTTCTGAATGAAAAAGTAGGAAATAAAGTCGTCATCTAATACTTTTCTGGTAAGCTATGCACTTTTTTTAAAAATTTTTTTATAAAGGACATTATCTTTGTCAAAAGAAAAGCATGATTTTTACGATCTTAATCCTTGCGAGATGTCTGAGGAAAGCGTTATCAATGAAGAGGATCTCGATGGGCCCTGTGGTGAATTTCATTTCTCTGATATGGATCTTTGCGAAGAGGATCTAGAGCCTTGCGACGAGGATCTCGAGCGCCCGTGGGCAGGATGCTTCTCTTGCGAAGAGGATCTCCACGCGGACTGTGGTGCATTGGATTTCTCTGACTGTCCAATCTGCGATTGTTTTTGTGAGGATTGCGATTTTGGCTGTGAAGAATGTCTTTTCTGTGACATTAGAGAGGAACCTGTATCATGTTAACCAAAATGGATGATAACAATGAATGATAACAAAAAGAAAGATAAACGGGTGAGAATAGCACTTAGGCATCTTTATAGAAGCTATAAAAGATATCAGCACTTGAGGCAAAGGCAGCTTGAGGTCGATGTAGTACATGATTATCTGGAATCCAATTTGGAAGATAGATATTTTAAATATATAAGTGAAGTTAAAAAATTGGAGAAGACACATCTTGATAAATATTGGAAGACTGTTGATGAACTAATTAGATTGAAGAAGAGTAAACTTATCATCAAAGCTAAATTACCTTTTATGAAGCGAGAAGTCAGTGCAAATTACCAGAGATTTTTGTCCATATTAGGTAGCGCTAAGGATTAGTGGAATATCCCTGATCTTATAAGAGGAGGTATTTGGAAATATGTCTTCCTCAAAAATCTACAACTATCAAATTTTTTCCCCAGGTAAAGTAGGATTATTAAGTGATAACAATTACTATACCTTTCTATTAGATAGTATCCGCAATGCAGAGAGAAGTATTTACGCTGTCATATTTATAATAAATATTAGACAGATCGATGATCCGAACCTTCATGTGTTGGCGCTTTTAAAAGAAATTGAATATGCAATGTGGCGCGGTGTAGACACTAAGATCATTATTGGCTCATCTGAGAAGTCACCAATTATTAGCATTGTCAACGAAATCACCTATAGATATTTAAGGAGTAAAAATATCCCAGTGAAGTATGCGTCGTTAAAAGGCGAAAGCTTACACAGTAAATATGTAATTATAGATAGTGAGTTGGTATTATTGGGAAGCCACAACTGGTCAAACAATGCGTTTTTTAGAAACAAAGAGGATTCAATTTTTTGTTATTCCTCTGATTGTGCCATAAATCTCACAAAAGAATTTCAGTCAATTTGGGAAACAGGGAGGGATGTTAAAATATGATGGAAGTTATTGTTAAAGATCTTAATAATCGACTCCAAAAACTCATAAAGAATTGGGACCCCGAAATTAAATGGGGGAATAAGGAGTTGACTGTATTAACAGAAAAATTATCATCTTTGATTGAAACGGATATCAATTTTCTCTATTCAGATAGGAAGATTCAGAAAGAAGAGATTCTAGACTACCTTGTTAAGACTATTATTGATTCCATTCATAAGATTTTACGAATTTATTGTCAGAACGCTGTTGGCGATCTTGATAATGGCTATTATTTGACAAGAAAAAAATCTTTTTTGTCTAAGGAAAGTTTTAATTTTCTCGAGTGTGCAGAATATAAGAGGAAAATTGATGTTAACTCAGCTGGGATTGAGGAACTAGCTTCATTGCCAGGAATAGGTAAGATAACTGCAAAAAGGATCTTCCAATATAGAATGAGCCATGGTGATTATAGTTCGGTAGAAGATCTCAAGCACATAGAGGGTATATCCTCTGATGATATTAAGCTCTTAGAGAACAAAGTAACTTTTAAGAAGCGACCAAAGAAATGGATGTATACTTCTGAATTGTTAGAAGAATTTAGAAAGAATACAACATTTTCCAATTATATACGCTTAATAAAGGAGACTAAAGGTTCTTTTCTCCTGCGAGGCTCATATGGAAAGACGAAGCGGCATTACCCAGTAGAAGGAGAAATCAAGGATGTGATTCGTCATGAAATTGAGAAAATTATTGAAATATTAGGAAATCAAGAAATGAAGAGAAGTGATTTTTTTAAAAGTAGCAGCGAAATTTGGAGATATAGCTTAGCTGCGATTATGCGTCGCAAACTGGATGAAATCTCTGTTCAAGATGTTATTGGAGTCTCCATACTAAGTGACAGTGATTATGTCCATTTTTTAAAAAAAGCTTTGGATAGAGCGAAGAAAAGAATCTTTATCGTAATGTTCTTTATGCTCGCTAAGGATGGTTCTTATCCAGTAAATGATGTGATCGAAAGGCTGATTGAAGCACATAAACAAGGAGTTGAGGTTAAAGTGATACTTGATAAAGATGCGGAAGGAGATATTTACAAATCGAGGATTATAAATAGTGCCGCCTGTAAAAAATTTAAAAAAGCAGGAGTTAAAGTCGTACACGATTCTGAACTCTACCTTACCCATTCAAAACTTGTTTTAATTGATGATATTCACACAATTATTGGAAGCCACAATTGGACTGCAGGTTCTTTCTACGCATATGATGATAAAAGTATGTATATTGAGTCTCGAGAGTTCAATAGGCGAGTAGGTAATTATTTTCTGCATTTATGGAACATCTATAAAGGCAATATTCCTATTGAAATAATGAGAACTTTAGATAAAAAAATACTCGACAAACTCATCACAAAGAATATAAAACTAACAAAACAACTATATAAAATAATAAGAACTAGAAAGGGGAGAGAACGGTTATCTAAGGATATTAATTGGAATCCTCAACAATTGATGAAGACAGCAAATATTTTGGATCTGATGAGATTAGATGGGATTAACGAGGGTTGGGCAATGCTTTTGGAAAGATTAGGTGTTGATACTGTGCGGGAATTAGCTTCTAGAAATCCTGATAATCTATACAAAATGATTTTGGAATATCCTTGGCGGGGAACAATAGAAAGGATCGCAAAGAGAAAACCCACGATGAGGCAAGTTCAATATTGGATAAAAAAAGCAAAGCGAACTAAAAGTAGTTTGGAGTATTAAGTGTATTCATCATTCATATTTAATTAACAAATCCACAAAAAATGATTAAATCATTCCCACTAGCTCGAAGCCAGTATAAAATTTTTAAGCATGAGGGAGTCGAAGTTATTTACAACATTGAATTTCCTTATTATACAAGGAGTTTGCCGCTCTTAAAGGAGTTGCTTTCATTCAGGTTGATCAATAATAAAAGCCAATTGAATGAACTCAAAAGTAATTATGGTGAAAAAAAAGTTCAAAATGCGATGAACTGGCTGGTGAAAAAAAATTTTTTTAAAGGTTCTAATGAAAAAGATTATAATGAAATAACAACCAGCGATCGAGAGTACGATCAAAATATACATACTATTGTTTTGAGTATCTCCCACGATTGTAATTTAGCCTGTTCTTATTGCTACGCTGACCGAGGGAGGTACGGAGGACAAAAGGGATTTTGTAGCTTTCATACGGCAAAGGCTACAGTCGACTTTCTTTTTGAAAATTCAGGCGAACATGAGAAATTAAAATTTTTTTTCTTTGGTGGCGAGCCACTCCTAAACTTCTCTCTTGTCCAAAAAGTGGTTCCATACATAAGAAAAAAAGAGAGAGAATATGGAAAACACGTAAGAATAGGATTCACTACTAATGCTACTATTTTGACAAAAAAGATTATTGATTTTTGTAATGATAACGACATTTATATACACGTAAGCATTGATGGTCCCAAACATATTCATGATATAAACAGGCCATTTCCTAATAAAATTGGCTCGTTTGATTTAATTAAAAAGAACCTTCAATATCTTTTTGAGACAAGACCAAAAGGAGTGAGTTCACGTGCAACATTTACTCATGGGAATATCCATTTAATTAAGAGTATTCAATCAATTTTAGAGATGGGATTTGCCTCTGTATATATTGGTCCAGCATCGGGATTACACGAATCAAGTATTAGACAAGAAGATTTGGGAACTGTGATGAATCAATATAATTCTCTTATGCAAATGTATATTGAAAAGAAAAAGAATAACGAAAGATTTCCTGTAAATCCATTAGACTTAAAAGTAAAACAATGCAATAGGAGAAGACTTAAGGCAAGACTTTATGGCTGCGGAGCAGGAAGAGGGTATGTAGCAGTAACAAAGGATGGCGATATCTTCCCATGTAAGAAATGTATAGAGAGTGGATATTTTCGTCTTGGAGATATTTATGACGGCATCTCTGAAGAAATGCATAAATATTTCTTGACAAATATAGTTACAAAACCAACAAAGGAATGTTCTTCATGTTGGGTAAGATTTCTATGTGGTGGTTCATGCATAATGAGGCCTTTGGAGTACGGAGTGATGGATATTGATAAATCATATAATTTCTTGTGTGAGATAACAAAATACATATATAAGTTAGCAATGATAATAAATATAAAATTAGAGGAGATGCATATGGCAACACTATGGCCTCGATTTAAATTAGAAAGAGATTTAACAAGAATACCTGAAGAAGAATTCTCAAAGAATTGGAAATACAATCTAATCCACATATATTAGGGACTAGTAATATTATTTATTGAGTCCAATGAGGATTGAAATGAAGACCACAAAAACAAAAAGAGTTTATGAGAAGTTGAAAAAGGATTTTGCTTCAAGATATACACCAAAAGTTGTAAAACCATACGAATTCTGGGGAAAAGTTGTAAAAGTAATAGATGGCGATACATTAGATATTGAAATTGAGCTGGGGTTTGAAATCAAGGCTAAACACAGATTCCGATTAATTGGAGTAGATGCGCCAGAAATCCGAGGAGTTAAGAAAGATAGCCGTGAATATAAAGAAGGGAAAAAAGCATTGGAATATCTTGAGCAGATAATTCCACCAGGAACTTGGGTTGAAGTAAGAACGTATGCAAAACGAAGAGAAATATATGGACGTTGGCTATGTGAAATATTTATAAACGGATTAAATCTGAATGAAGATGTGATTAAAAAAGGATATGCTGAAGTATATAAAGCATAATTTATAATCTCTACAATTCGAAGAAATAATACTTCAATTTCCGATTTTGACCCTATCTTAACATTGTTATTTTGGGAATCGATTTGGCGACGGTAAAGGAAATTCTAGGCCATCAAAAGATTGACATGACGTTAAGATATGCCCATCTTGCGCCTGTCCACAAGAGGGAAGCGATGGAGATCCTGGGCTCCAGGATGGTCACAAGCTGGTCACGGGAGGTTTTTGAGGGACAGGCCGAAAATAGGAAATTTGAGAACCGCATAGAAAAGATAAGGCTTTTTAGAAAACGGAGAGGTACCCAGATGGCTGAAGGGGCGGGTTTGCTAAAGCGAAAAATCCCCGACGAAAAATCAAAACCTCGACGATAAACGGACCCACCATTATACATCAAAAGTCACCTATTTAGACCTCACATGGACACTTTTTGGACACCATGGAACTTTAGTAGGTTCTAGGGAGCAATAAAAAAATGATAAATTTTGTACTTGACAAATTAGAGAATATCCTTACAATTAATAAAGGAGGGAAAAATGCCGAAAACTAAAGACTTAATAATTAATGCGGTCTTTGAAGATAATGTAGAAAACGTAGTTGAAATATTAAAAAAACGAGATAAGTTAGTAAAGACCCAAACATGTCCTTTGTGTGGACGAAAGATGGAAAAAATCGGGGCATTTATGCCCAAAGAGAATAAGATTATTGCAGTCTGTGGTAGTCTAGAGTGTATACTAAGAGCTTCTTATGAGACAATGAGGTCCAATGGCAATGGTTCAGTGAAATTGAAAATATGACGATTTAATGACTGTCTTGTGGAACCAAATTATCAAGCCGCTTGTTAACATATTTATAAAAGAGTATCAACCAACTAAAACTCAAGCAACCTTCATAGGGTTGCTTTTTTTTATTGTAGTAGTTCTTGCCCTTTTTTTTGTAATTAGACTTTTGTTTAGAAAAGTATTTGGTTTTACACTGATAGATTTATATTACTTCTTTAAATTAATGGTGGATAGATATAGAGGAGAAGAGAAGCGCATATCCGCCCTAATAAACTGGCGAAACAGAAGAGACTATAGGCAAAAAGTATTTGGTTACGACCGAGTCAAAGTCGTTAGAGTAACAGCAGTGGAGGAAGAAGGTTTTGACGAAGAAATTTTCAAGAAAAAGACCATTTTGGTTCTTAAACAAGCAATTAATAAGGAGAATAAAAGTGACAATTTGGTAAAGACAGTTTCACTTTCAATAATTCATGGCTACTTAGCTCCAGTTAAGGAGTATATTGATGAGGATTTAGCCACAGCAATAAATAACGCGGAGATTGAGGAAAAGCTAAGAAAAATGAGAGCCCATAAAGGGAGAAGGGATTTCATTAGCAAAAAGGTTACAAATCAAAATATAGAAGAACTTACAGAGAAAATATGTAACTTACGAGTGGAAAATTTATATAATAATGTATTAGCCCCCTATCTATTGCAATTAGAGGGTAGACCTAGAACAGACATTAAAGAAATAAAAAGGGACATATTGGAGCTTATAGACTGGTTATGCGATTATACTAGGAGACTAGTTCAATGTACTACTTCTAGATTTTTCCCTAAAACAATGTTTTTATATGTTAGATTGCCATATAAAGAGTTATATTGTCACATCAATAGAGCGATTATGAATTTTGAAAGAGTTGGTTGTGACGTCCTGGTCGTGAGCGGTTGGAAGAAGGACAAAAAAGAAGTTATTAAGGTTTCACGTGTTTTAGCTAAAATTTTCAAATTTGCAGCAATTCGCGAATTTTGGGGTGAAAAAGAATGGCCAGTCCAAGAGGCTCGATACGACAAAAGATTATCAATTATACAATTAAGAAATGAAGAACTGAAAGCGCTATGGGAATAAAAAGTTGGACCAAACTGACCGATAATTCTTTTGCTCCGTGGTAAAAATAATAGGCGGAACCAACACGAACCAACATATGGTAGTATTATAAGCTTTTTGGATTACATATTATTAACCTTGGAGACTCCTCTTAGCCTCACACACACAGCCTTCCTTAGTCCCATCTAGCCTTAGGGCAAAAGTTAACATAATTTGAATTATAGGAGAACTCTTAGTATACACATCTTCAATTATCCTACCTGATTTTAGAGATCTGCGTAACACGAATTAGTCATTTTTACCAGTTTTCACACTCAAAAACTCTGACCCACTCCCATTTATGCCTTTCCAGCCCTGATTCACGAGGCGGATTTTCCTATTTTTTCTCTTGCGTTAGATGAAATCATACTTCATAAAGCCGGCCTGGCTCAGTAGATGGAGGAATGTTTTATTGTGTCTACAAACCAGCCCACCGAGAAAATAACAAAAATTGTACTTGACCCCTTTGTAAATTTTTGTTAATTTTACTATGGTTTGGACATAGTAATAGACACTCCAAAAGTCCACAAAATACACTTCTTTTAGGCACTTCTTAAACAATGTTTTGTACATACGGAAAGTAATTTTTTTCTTAGCTCGAAGTGTAGATTTCAATATTACCTACGGGTTGCAGGGTCTTTCAATTACAGGCCGTTTTGTATACACCAAAAGAGACTTTCAGCGGTAAAATTTATATTATCTTCACAGTTTAGATAAAGGGAGGAGATGAATCGAAATGTGGATAAAAGTTAATAAGGACCAGTGGTTAAATTTGGATACTGTAAAGTCTGTTTCTTTTCAAAAAAATCAAATGTATTTTTATTTTGACATTATTCCAAGTGGGAACAAACATGTAATCACAAGAGGTCAAGAACTTTCAGAAGAAGAATTCGACGAGTTAAGAACGCTTTTGAGAGGAAAAGTATTTGCTAAAAAATAATTTAGTCGCTTAAAATTCAATGTCTCCAACAGTTTACAAACGGGGAAATATCTGGTGGCTTCACTTTTGGACACTTTTTGAAAATAGGGTAACTACCTCGCATAGACAACCGAATAGAAATTATTTAAGCGGGGTTTCTTACGGGAAGTCGCCCCGATTTCTTGTTTACGGTAGTAGTATGCTAATGGGAAGGTCATTAATTCTGGGGGTAAGATTCTAATTTGAACAAGTTGGAGGACATGCCAGAAAGGGAAATTCGATTATGTTAATTTATCTCAAACACCGTTACAATATATTGGGCAAAATTCCTTTTGACTCAAAGGACAAAAGATTTCAGTTTAGCGTTCCTTTAGAAAACAAACCTGCGGTTATCGTTTATTTAATCCCAGGTGAAAATAGCGTTGAAACATTCCATGAGTCAGAAGTTTCTAAGGAACTTTTAGGTTTTCTACAAAGTAATAAATATGATTTTGGAAACTTGCGTGAAAAATTGAAGAGTGAACTCTCAGAGTTGTCATCGGGTAGTTATAAAGCGGCTCGAAAGTTATTACATCTTATCAAATACTGCTTTTATTGTGCAAACCTAAATGAGAACTTACTTTCTTTTAAAGAGGCATTTTGGTCAATTGATAAATCTGAATGGAAAACGAAACCGTACTTACCTGCGATAGCAGATTGGTATTTGCAGGCCCACCCAGATATACCGCTCGACGAGAATACTTACAAGGCCATTCAGTATTACATAGACCATGACTTTGAACCTTTCTTAGCATTGAGGTATTTACATAGGGCAAAGAAAGAAAGTAATCCTTATGATAGGTGGATTGATGCTACTACGGCTGCCGAATGGGCAATTAAAGAGTTTTTAATAAGGTTAAAACCAGATGTAAAGGCTGTTTTATTAGAAGTCCCCTCGCCGCCCTTATATAAACTGTATGGTTCGGTTTTGGAATCTTATACAAATGAG
>JABXJU010000144.1 GCA_013375405.1 Candidatus Helarchaeota archaeon | reverse complement strand
AAGCAATTTCCCTGGGACTTCAGTTACATTAACTCAGGGCGTTGGAAAATTTGAAGGGAAAAGAGTACGAGTAGTAGATACCCCAGGAATTTATAAATTAACCCCTATATCAGAAGATGAACGTGTTGCGCGGAGTGTGCTTATAGAAGAAGACCCAAATGTCGTGATTCAAGTTGCGGAAGCGAAAAATTTACGAAGATCACTTTTATTTGCACTCCAAATCTTGGAAGTTGGATTTCCTAGTATGTTAGTGCTGAATATGTGGGATGAATTACATAATCAAAAAATAGATCTTGACAAATTAGAGAATATTCTAGGTATTCCTGTTATATATAGTATCGCAACGGAGAAAATTGGTATTAAAAAACTAAAAAATATTGCAGTAAAAATAAAGGATGGAGACTATGAATTTAAACCTTATCAAATTTACTATCCTGAAGATATTGAGATTGCAATTGAAGAAATTAGTGCATTACTTCCTGAAGCAGATCTTCCTTTTTCACAACGTGGATTCAGTTTAATGTTATTAGAAGGTGACAGGGAACTTGAGAAGTGGATAAGCAGAAAATTTGGACATGAGCGGTTACAAAAAATACTGGGTATTATAAAGGAAACGGGAAAAAAATTTTCTAATCCCCTAAATTATATTATTACTCAAAAACGAGAATTCGAGGCAAGGCAAATTACGAATAAAGTAATGATAGTACAGGAAACGAAAAAATCATCTTGGGGTGAGAAAATTAGTGCCCTATCAATTCATAAAATTTGGGGACCGATCATTCTATTAGGCATTTTAGTTCTTGTTTTTCTTTTTGTTGGTTATGTTGGGGCTATTGTTTTAGTTGGGTTATTGGAAGGGAAACTGTTTGGCGAATTGATCAATCCTTTTCTGAATACATTCTTTAAAAGTTTCATTCCTAGCAGTGATGTAGGTCGTGTTATAATAGAATTATTGGTAGGAGTACCTGAATTGGGAGATACGGCATTTGGAATACTTACTGTGGGTTTAGGGTGGATTTTTGGGTTGATACTCCCTATTATATTTACATTCTTCCTAGCCTTTGCTATTTTAGAAGACTCGGGTTATCTCTCTCGCATTGCCGTTTTAACGAATCAATTGGCTAGAAAAATGGGATTGAGTGGAAAGGCAATGATTCCTATGATTTTAGGGCTTGGATGTGGAACAACTGCACATCTTACAACCAGAATCCTGGATACTCGTAAGGAACGTATCATTGCCTCTTTATTGGTTGCCCTTGCAATACCATGTTCAGCTCAATTAGGTATTATGATAGCGTTTATTAGCCGTTTTGGAATTCTATGGCTATTCATTGGATTTGGAATGATCATTCTCCAATTATTTATCGTAGGTTTTCTTGCTAGCCGAGTTATTAATCCCGGTGAAAAAACTAGTTTAATGATTGAATTACCGCCATTACGACTCCCAAAACTTGAAAATGTGTTAATTAAAACTTGGAAACGAATTGTTTGGTTCATGAAAGAAGCAATTCCTATATTTCTTATTGGTATAGTTTTAATATCAATTTTATTTCTAACAGGAGCTAATGTAATTCTCGAAAATACCTTTAAACCAATCACTGGGAGATTATTAGGGCTACCTCCTGAATCAGCAAATGCATTTATTTCTGCCATTTTACGACGTGATTTAGGAGCGACTTTCTTCTTTGAGGAGATTCCGAGCCTAACAGCAGTTCAGGGAACGGTTGGATTTACGGTTTTAACCTTATTTATTCCTTGTATTGCAAGCATTTTTATGATAATTAAAGAACGTGGAGTTAAAATAGGGTTGGGCATCATTATTTTTACCTTTTTTTACGCCATAGCCGTTGGAGCATTACTGAATGTGATTTTACATCTATTTGTGTAGGTTAGTGAGAGAAATGAGTGAAGTAAAATGTCCCTTATGTGGAAGGAAATTTGATGCACTGGAACATGCTGGTGGCTGTGCAAATTGTAGCCTCTTTAAATCATGCGACTTACTTCGATGTCCTAATTGTAATTATGAATTTCCAATTCCAGATAAGAAATTACTAAATTTTATTAAGAAATTGCGACAGGAAAAAATTGAGTGTGAAGAAGGTGTCTGTAAATGAGCGAATTAAGACCAGATTTAGAAGAAATATTGGAAATTATATGGATGATAACCAACGATTTAAATAAAAAATCCGCGACTTTTGCGGAACTTCATGAAAAATTGCAAGAAGAAAAAGGATTTAGCGAAGAACAGACAAAATCGCTCCTTGAAGGATTAATAACCTTAAATTTTATTGATATTACAGACAGTCACCTCGAATTGAGTGAAAAAGGGTATAAGCGCGCACGACGGATAATTAGAAGTCATCGGCTTTATGAAAGATTATTTAGTGATGTTCTTCGGATGGATGCAGCTAAAATTGAAAGTGTTGCATGTGTTTATGAACATATAATTTCGGAAGATGTTGAAGAAAGTGTTTGTACTTTATTAGGGCATCCTAAAGAATGTCCTCATGGACTTTCCATTCCATCAGGTTCCTGCTGTAAACAGAGAATTTCTACTATTTCGAGTATAATCGCACCCATAACTGAATTAGATATTGGTGAAATAGGTACCATTGCTTATATATCATCCCAGGACAATCGCGAAATGGACAAATTACTTGCTTTCGGGATACTTCCAGGAAATTTGATAAAATTACATCAACGAATGCCACGCAATGGCCCAGTAGTTATACAAATTGATGAAACTCAAGTAGCCTTAGAGAAAGAAATCGCAGATCAAATTAGTGTGCGTCGAAAAAAGAAAATAGAAATTTAATTATCCAATTTGTTCAATAGATTTCTCGGCTTCAACACCAACCCATTTCGTTAGACGGGGGAGAATCCATATAACAGAAATGAAAAACACGGGAACTAAAAGCCCTCCAACCAATCCATAGAGCCACATCTGTGCTTCGAAAGATATTTCGATTGCTGTAACGGATGCGAAAGCGGTGCCCACACTATTAAAAAGTCCATGGATAAGAATTGGACAAATAAGGCTTTGAGTTCGTTCATAAATGATGCACATACAGACACCAAAAATGAAAGTACTTCCCACATGAGATGCCATTTGGCTCCAATCTGAAATAAACCATGGAGAATTTGGGTCAATGTACCAAGCCATATGGAATAATCCAAATATAATGGAGGAAATTAAAATAGACTTGATATATCCTAGGTTGGAACGGAGTTTCGTGTAAAAATAACCTCTGAAGATTAATTCTTCGGAAATCCCCACACAAAGAAGTTGAAAGGGAAATGAAGCGAGGCCATACCAATTGATGGAAAGAGGAGTACTTGTCAAATCACTTAAATCCAATATTCCTGAAAGTGCGAGGCTAAAAACGGCTGCGCTGAAGACAACGATAACTAAAAGCCCTACAATTGACAAAAGAGCAAAAGTAAATCCAACCTGTCTCCAAAACTTATTTGAATGAAATCCAAAATCGCTGAGATAAAATCCTTCTAAAAAAATAATTTGGAGCACAATTAAGAAAAGCATTGGGGTTTTCTCTAACGGCAATCCGTATTTTAATAAAATGAGGGTTCTGAAAATCATAATCAATACAAAAATAAGAAGAAATACGAGAATTATTGATTTTAAATCTTGTTTTTCATAATGTTCAAGTTTCCGAGGGTGTTTATAGACCCACCAATACAAGGGTATAAGTAAAATAAAGGAAAGGAGGACAGGTATAATAGGAATCGCGGAAATAAGTGAAGCTCCAACAGGAACCGGTTCATCAAGGGGGAAATTCCAACCAAAATCACAAAAATAAAATATTGCCCAAATCCCGATAAAGACACCGACGACAACTAATTGATCTCTCCAAAATGAATTTATTCTCACCTTTCTAACCTCAATAATTGAATTCGAGAATTACGCTTGTAACAAAATTTTATTATCAAATTGTTAATATTTGTTTGTGTTAAAATTTCAAGTTATTCATCAAAAATTAGATCACCAAAAATCGTCAGATTATATGAATAAAAAGTGTTGTTTTAAAAGTTTTTATGGTAGGAAATGGCGGATATGACAATTTTTATAATAGGTCATCTCTGTATAGATCGTATAATCATTGATCAAAAAACAGAGCCTCCTTCCATGGGAGGGACCGCAGCTTTCTCCTCTGTTGTGTGTTCTCGACTTGGGGCTCCAGAAAAAGTTTTTGTAGTTTCCAAGATCGGCCCTGATTTCCCAGAAGCCTTTTTAACCATCTTAAAAAAAAGTGGTGTGGACACACGATATATATCTTATGTGAAGCGGTATTCCACCCGTTATGAACTTATTTATACTGGTGATGATAGGGAATTAACTTTAAAATCTGTATGTGCTCCCATTACTTTAGATGATTTGCCTCAAGAGATTTTCAACGCAAAGTTAATTTATTTTGGACCGATTGCTAATGAAATTCCATTGCAAACAATAATTGCCATAAAGGAACAGGCGAACTCTTTAGTTGCACTGGATATTCAAGGGCTTGTTCGGCATCAAGATCACCATGGAAAACTATATTTTAGAAGTAATCCCAAAATCGATGAAGTGCTTTCTTATATTGACATCGTGAAATTAGATTTAAAGGAAGCTCAAATTTTAACAGGAGCCTCAAAGATCAGGGATATATCTTCTTATTTATCGAATTTGGGAGTAAAAATGGCTATTATTACTAAAAGCCGCAAGGGTAGCGTTCTTTATTATGAGCGAAAACTCGTAAAGATACCTACTGTGATATTACACCGTATTTATAGTGCGACAGGGGCAGGAGATTGCTTTTTCAGCAGTTTTTTGATAGAGTATCTAAAAACTAAGGATCCTCTTCATGCAGCTCGGTTCGCAACAAAAGTAGTTTCTTACTTAATAGGTTCGCCAGATGGTATCCAAAGTTTTTTTGTAAAAGGCGATATTTACAAAGTGATTGAAGATTTTATAGAGAAAAATCGAGTTGATTAGCTAAAATTTCAATTCTTTTGCGGCATAAGAAGCTTCAGATGTGATTTTTATAATTGTATTTCGCAAAGAATCCATTAATCTTTGGAAATTTGGATGTGATCCCACACCGAATTCTGCAATAATCTCTGATAATAAATTTTGCGCTTCAATAAGATTTTGGCTTTGAGATATATTTGCTGCCCGAGCTGTATCATTAAATAAAAGATTCAAAAACCACGAAAGTACAGTTTTCCCGTCAGGTTCTTCCTTTTTATGCTCTAAATAATCTTGAAACTTGAGAAAAATTTGCATCATGTTTAATATTGAGGCTTTGATCCGATCTGCTTGTGAAAAGCGGATAACAAGCTTCCTTTCTGGTTCGTTCATTCCAATCACCTAAATTTACAAAAAATAAAAAATTTTTAACGTCTCATTTTATGAGAAGACTTGAACTAAAAAATCAAGAGTAGTTAACGCCTGTTTTTACGCTCCGCCTTTGCTCTGACTTTCACCACTCGACGATGAACAGCGCAAGATACGCAATAATATTTTATTACTCTTTGTCGAGGGATGAAGGCACCTTGTGCTCTTAATTCTTTCACCATCTGATAATCTACAAAAGAGACATTTTTTGTTACTTTTTTAGCCTTATCTCGTGGAACGCGTTTTCCACACTGTGAGCATTGAATAAAGCCAGGATTCCCACTTTTCCCCTTGCGTCTACCACCACTTTTACGTTTTTTGGGACACATTTCTCTAACCATTCGGTTTTTTTATAAAAGAATTCATTTTTTAGAGATTAAAAATACTTTTGATTAAGCGTGTATAATAAAGAGAATTTAAAATTAAAACCATTCGGTCTTTGAAAAAACCTTAATAATGAAAATGAATAATCATCACCCATCGTATATTGAAATTCAACATGATATTATTGGTGGTTTTAAATTGATTACGGGTGAGGAAAAATGTTTGTAGTAAATATTTGGGATGCATTGAGCGATTTTAAACGGATAGCAAATAACGAATAAGACTGAGGTGCCATCAATAATTAATTTTCATTTTCTTGTAAAATCCACGAAAGGCGTAACTACTAATAAATTTTTGATAAAAGATCTCACAGGCACCTCAGGACGGTTAGATATAATCTTTCGATGTATTCAAGCGACCTTTTCCTTTGGGTATAAAAATATAATATTTCACACGGTTTTGTGCGGACCTCCAAATCCTCCAAAATCGCTGGATTTCATCGGGAATCAGTTGAAAGATCTTCCGCTTGATGAAATTCGAATGGCGCAGTTATTTCAAGGGATTTTGAAGGGATCTCAATTTGAAGGGATCTCAATCACAGACAAATCATTCTTACAGCTTGCAAGTGAATTAACTCAGAAAGGACCTATTGTCCTTTTGCAAGAAGACTCGTTACCTTATTCAGACTATTTAAATGAACTTAACAAAGTAAAAGAAAATATTGAATCATTAACTTTCATTTTGAGTGATCATATAGATCTGGAACCCTCTGAAAAAGATCTTTTAAGGAATAAATTAGGAGCGACATTAATCAGTCTCGGCTCAGAAAGTTATTTAGCAAGCCATTGCATCATATTTTTACTCATGAAACTAAAAGGATATGTTTTTTAATCGACATTAAAAGATAAAAGTTTAAAAGGAAATTTAGTTTCTATTCTTCATTAAGAAATTAAACGAAATAAAGAGGTCTTCGAAAAAATGGCTAAGAAAAAAGATCCGGAAACTATACAAGAATTAAACGCACTTTTACTTGATAAAGATAACCTCAAAGAAAATAATATTACCAAAGCCATGAATCGACTTGCGGATAAATTAACTAAGGCAAATTTATGGCTTTATATCCTTCGTTTATTAGAGGATGAAACCCTGTACGGATATGAAATCAAGCAGAAGATTCAAAGACAGTTCGGATTCCAGCCCGCAATAGTAAGTGGATATGTGATATTGTACAAGATGAAAAAAGATGGATTGGTTCAAGTTGAATGGAAAGCGAGCGAGGATGAGGGAAAACCAAACCGTAAATATTACGAGATCACCGAAATAGGGAAAAGGGCCATGAATCAGGCCAAAAAATATGTGGAAACATTAATACAGAGTGTTTTTGATAAAGCAGAAAGCAAATTTTAATTCTTTCTTTATAAAAATTCTTAATATTTTTCTTATAATTAACTTATTATCTTTTCTGGTTTGCTCACGAATTCTTCCGGGCTACTCGTTAATTCTGCAGGTCTTGTTATTATTTCCTCTATGCTACCTGTCTTTTCTTCTGGACTACTTGCCTTTTCTTCGTCCTTGCTCTTTTGTTCTACCTCTGGTA
This sequence comes from Candidatus Helarchaeota archaeon, assembly GCA_013375405.1. Next base: position 3,560 of record JABXJU010000144.1, on the reverse strand, counting down.
AAACGCGATATGCATGAATAATTCGTTGTATAACAGTAATATGAGTTAGCACAGCAAGAATGATCATTCCAATGCCTGTATAATTCAAAAGAGGATTAGTAGTTAAACTCAATTCTGGGAACCCTTGTAATACAAAGACTATCATTAAGATGATCATCCGTTCCGAACGTTCTGCAATTCCAACTGCCATCTTTTTACCGTTTGTTGCACCTGCAGATTCTGCACGGGCGCGAGTATAGCTGACGAGGAGCGACCCAATTAATGCAACGAGTCCAATCCATGTCACACATAATATTTGAGTGGGATATCCAACTAAGATAAGACACCCGATCATAATAGCGTCTGCATATCGATCTAAGACAGAATCAAGAAACCCACCAAACTTTGTAATACGGTAGGAATTACGGGCTATGGCACCATCAAGTGCATCAAAGTAGCCAGACAGAAAGATTAAACCGGCACTAAAAATTAAGATATAATTCCATATTGGATATAAGAATATTAAACCAGCTGCTATTATGGAAACTAGAAAAGCTAAGAATGTGGCCATATTTGGAGTAATGCCTATTTTAATTGCGAAATTTGCTGCAGGTTTGAGTATTTTTTCTGAAATTTTTCGCAACCGGCTTAAAACCATTTTATTTTCACTTATGTATCATCAAATGTTAATGACGATTTTTGTCTAAATTATTATACAGTCAGATATTATCTTTGTAATGTCAAAGAATTTCAATCTATTTAAATGTTGTGAGAGAATTTCCACAAGGAAATGTAGATTTCGAACATTTGAAGCAGGCAATTTTGCTATGTTTGTTTCAAAGGTCTTCGAAGATCAAATATGTCAATTTTTCAATTTTATTTGATAGTTTTAAGCATATTTTTGTCTATAGGCTGATTTATATCTAAAAGTTAGAAAATAATCTTTCAAATTTTACATGTTTGTGTTGATCAATAATTATAAATAATTAGTAATTTATCGCTTTTTTTATTATTTTTCGATAAGAGGAAGAAGAAATTTCCATTTTCATTGAAACTTAAGAATTTATTTGATAATACTTATCATGAAAAGGTATTATCAATTATTTAAATCCATTATGTTACCCAATTTCCATCTAAATTTCTTGGTACCTGAAAAATTCAACATTTATAGTGATTTTAAAAAAAAATTTAAATTTTTTATCTAGAAAATAGTTTAAATGATTATCACGTTAGTATTTCGTTGAAACGTGTGATAATCCAGCTTTTTTCTATTGTCAGGAGTAATGGAGCAAGACGTGGTCCACTTTTTTTCCCCAGTAATATTTTATAGAGAAGTTGAAACATTTTTTTACCGCTTTGTAAAATTTGTTTTCCAATAGTATAAATTTCTTGTTCAAGACTTCTTTCATCCCACTCATTACGCTCAAATCTATCGATAAAAATCTTAAGTGCCTCATATTCAGTGGGTTTAATTTGGTTCTGAATTTCTGGACTAATTTTTTCAGCAATTTCAAACTTTTTCTTATCAGGGGCATAAGTTTGCAAATAAGTTTGTGTTCTTTCCAGAGAAAGTTGTATTGCCTTTTTTTCTTTTTCATCCAATTGGTTGACATGAAATATTTTTTTAGCCATTTCAAAAGCCTTTTGAACTAGATTTGGTTTTCCAATTATTTTTTCTAACGGGATGATTTCTAATAGGGTTGCAGATGGGAGAGTTTTTGGTATTTGAGGAGGTGATTTTTCTTCAACTTGGCATAATTTATAGAGCCTTTTATACATATCAATCTTATTTATTTCAATATTTAATTTTGTCACAACATTTTGTGCGTCATAATCGTAAAATAATTTTGAATAATCAATTAGATCGTCAATTAATTTCGGGATGTCGAGATCAACATCGATTAGCTTATACTTTTTGTTTATTTTTAAGGATGCCATAATATTGGATTGTGATTTTGGTTTTCTTAAAAAAAATAATTTGAGTGCCTCAGGGGATGAGAAGGTGGGCCAATCCCAAGTAGCAATTGTATTACCCATAGAAGCAGACATTTTTTGATTCCCAACGAGTACATATTCATAGGGTTGTAAGGTATTGGGACTCTTCGTAGGGCATGGTTCCGGCCACTCAAAAATTTCTTCGGTGATATTACCAGCAACCCAGAAGGAGCCAGCACCAATTCGTGGTTTTCCAGTAATATGAGGGCAATTCACACCGTGTTCCTTTCCAAAAGGTTCAAAACTAATCTTCCAAAGTGCCCATTGACTCGCCCACTCCACCCGCCAGAGTAATTTTCCATAACCTTTCCGGATGTCACTAACCCCTTCATGATGGCATCCCTCAATTTTGCGATGTTTAAAAGCATAATCTTCACAGGAGTACAGGATTTCATTCCCATCACGCCCCATCATTCGTGTAGTGATAATTTTACCACAATTTTTACAGATTGGTTTCCATGGGATCCAATTTTCGGGAAGGGGAGTATCACGATAGAGATTAATAATTTCCCTCAGGTGATCAATTTTATCTAATGCCGCTTTAATTAAGGGATACAATTGGCCAGAAGAGTAGATTTGATCCATATACAGGACTTTGAGTTTCACTCCGAAATGGTCTCGCAAAGAGTCAATGAAAAGATTAACAAAATGTTCAGAATAATTTCGACAACAATCTTCGGGACAGGGAAGTTCGGCGACAGGACGCCCAAGAAAGGCTTCAAATTTATCTGGGATTCCCGCTGGGACTTTACGTAAGGGGTCCATATTTTCAGCGACCCATATAAATTGGACCTTTTTCCCAGCATCTCTTAATGCTTTAACTACGGCTTCTGCTCGGAAAACATCACAGGCATTCCCGATATGGGGGACACCACTAATTGAAGTACTACTTTTTATGGTATGTTCTTTCAATATAGGAAAAGGTTTCTTAAGGTAATTATAAGATTGGCGTTGGATTATTGAATCTGCTAAATCATCTGCCCAGAATGTAATATTGTCATCTGCCACGAAGATCGCCAAAATTATTAAGTCATAAGTTAAAAGTCTAGTAGCCAAGCATTTTCCATGTATATGATTTTTGACAGGAATTGCACGTGACATTTTCCGATATAGAAGGAAGTTTCGCTAAGGGACTACCACATTCGCATAAGAGGTCCTTAAGGTTTCCAAAAGCAGGTTTAGGTTCTTGTTGAAACTTGTCTCGTATCTTGTTCTGAAAATCTTCGGAGATTTTAGCAAGTAATCCCGTTAATTCTGCCATGTCTTCGCAGCCGATTGTTAAATCTAGGGTATTATTTTGCTCTGAAACGTTAATCCGTATCGCAATTGGATGATTAGTGGTTTTAGTCCGAGTATAGTACCAGGATTCTAACTGATAGGGGTCGCCCGATATTTGAAATGCTTGTATATGTGAGATCTCATATTGATTCACCACGTCATGCAGCATAGTATATGTATCAGGAGGAGAAGAAGGTAATGCCCACCTGCGATAATCTTTAGTTAGACTATTCATTAAGTTACGAAGCATTGCAATATTTGCTTCTTCAGGTGTAAAAATGAGTGGGCACTTTATGGCTATCTCCCTT
>JABXJU010000143.1 GCA_013375405.1 Candidatus Helarchaeota archaeon | reverse complement strand
AAATTCAACAGACAGGACACGGGAGATTGCAGAAGAGATGGGGGCGAAAGTAATTATTCAAAAACGTAAAGGAATTGGTGGCGCACGTAATGATGGATTTTTGGCGGCAAAGGCAGATTTTGTTGCAACAACAGATGCAGATTGTATCGTTCCAAATCAATGGTTAGAAATTTTTCTTGAAGATTTTCAAGATGAGCGGGTCGTTGCGGTTACCGGCCCGGATGGGCCTATTGAGAGAAGCTGGAAATCAAAATTAACCTATTTTATTCTTCGCTGTTTCATTCAAGGGATTACTCTGTTTAAGCTGTATGGAACAGCGGGAACGAATTCGGCTTTTCGGAGATCGGCATTTTTGAAATGCGGTGGATATAAATCACTACCGCATAGTGATGATGTGGAAATTGCCTTCCGGATTAAAAAATTAGGGAAAATTGTGTATGATATCCGCACCTTCGTGAATCTTTCCGTGAGACGCATGGAGCAGGAAGGATACATCAGTCTCGTTTCTAAGTGGCTCAAAGGTGATATCAATATCCTTCTTGGAAGGGATATTAAGACGAAGGACGAATATGCGAAAAAAACCTACGAATAAGAAATATATAAGAATTTCTCACTGATCATACTTTTTAATTTTTTTGAAAAAGACCGATTAGGTTGCCTTCAGTATCCAGTATTTCTGCGAGAAGCCCAAAAAGGCCAACAGGGCCCTTGGGGGTGATAATTTTTCCGCCGGCGGTTTTCACCTTTTTTATATAATCATCTATTGAGGGCACTTCAACCACAAATGAAGGTGCATCATTTAATCTTTGCCGTTTATATAACGCGCCATAAGTAGCTCCAGGTTTTTTTGGCACACCCATATCGTCTGTAGGTACAATCTTCATTATTTGAAATGCACTTCCTGTATCCTCTATGTTCCATCCAAAAACATCGCGATAAAATTTTTTTGCCCGCCTCATGTCATCTACGGGTATATGAAAATGTGTTACGTTTATCAAGGCACTTATCACCTCATCTCAGCACAAAAGATTTAACTTAATTTTGAATATTAAAATGACTTAACATAAATAAATCGGCAATTTTATTGTAAAAATGAAATTTTCTGAACAAAAATAAAAATAGGAATAAGGGTAAAATTTATACATCTTAAAATAGAAGAATTAAAGAAAAAAGAATACTAAAGTAAAAGGGAGAGATTCTATGGTCCATACTTATGGTGAAATGCCCGATGATTTATATCTAAAGCCATATCTACCCATGCTTTCATTTCTTTGGCGAGTCTACAAGAAATTAGGATGGGAAGGCGTTGATAATTATGAGGCTATGGGGGACGAAGGCATCTTTGGCTTTTTTGAAACGCGATTAAATGAATCTATTCATACAGTTAAAGATGTATTAGAAGGAAAGATCACGCAACCTGAGAAAGTGTTGTCATATATAATAATGATTCCATCCCTTGTCATTCGAAGCGATCTAGTGATCGGCACGCAGCGATTGTTTGGGGGAGATAGCACTGATATAACCTTCGCGGTCGTCCATGATTATAGCGCAGAGCTTTTAGTTTTATTAAATTGCCATATTGAAGATGGAATACCAATTGATTGGTTTATGATAAGACAAAATGATGAGATACTAGATCGCCGGCACATGAAGTATGGATATAAATTAAGGGAAATTCCGCAGCGAACGAAAGGCCTGTTTAAAGCAGCTGATATGCTTATGGATGTTTTAAAAGATATTCGGAATGAGAGAACCCCCCAGTGGTCTAATTCAGATTATTACGTCGGAACTGTGGTATCTAGCTGGGCTATAAACTTGATGTGTATCCCCTCAAACTACGAAAGTATTGGGGAGACCTTCGATGGTCGAGCCTCTAAAGATAGTTATGGCTTACCCGACTACACCTTTGGTTTACACCCGTTTCCTTCCGCGTTTAACATGTTTTTTTATAAAGGGAGAAGCGATTTTTGTAAGGTAATCGCATCATTAACTACAAATATGGATTTCTATGTGCAACCCTTTGAACCTCAAAATTTTGAATTAATCAGTACAAGAACTCCTGAACTTTTTGCCATTTACAAAGATCAAATTGAAAACGAAGGTATTCCATTCCCGATTCAAACTATTAATTGCGAGTATCCTAACCTCAAAAAGAAAGATCCCAATATCCGATTTGATAAAAAATATCCGCCTGGCGATTTTCTTACTCCTGCCGATTTAGGGCTTAATCTTAAAGAGTTTTTATCAGGCGTCTATTTGGATGTTAATAATGAAACGCCCGCTGAAAAGATCGATGCATCCAAAATTATATCAACTGGAATTGGCCGAAATACAGTCTTCAAGTAATCAATAAGTTCTTTATTTTAGCCCCTATTGAATCGGCAGCCACACTGGAGTTTCTGATCGGGCAGCATCAAGGACTTTTTCTGCAAGCATGGTAGCGATAGCTCCAATCTTACTTCCTTTATCGCCGGAAATTCTTGATCAGCACTCAAATTTTCAACACCTTATTTCATTCAAAATGAACATTTTGCTATGTTAGAATCATAGTAACCTATTTTAAAATTAATTTGATATGAGATCTGTGAGGGTTTTTAGGTATATTTACAAATTTTGTAGAAAATATGGAGTTTAAATAGTGAAAATGGTACAAATATATGGTGTAAAAATTGGTTTCTGCTCGTGAAAATCCGCACATTGATGATGTAAAGAGATTACAACCAATATATGTAAGAGCAGTTCCACCTTGTTTTCAAGATTCCAAAACCTTTAAAATTAGCAGATTTGATTGTATTTTATGCGATTTCTTCGATGAATGTAAAAAATCTGCTTGCTCCGATTCCACAGCATTATAGTATCTACTTGATAAGATAATGATTTTCTTAAGGCCAAAAAAATCAACTCCGGAGAATCATACGGAAATTAAAGGAAAGATTTTTGCCAACCTTAGTAAAATAAGAAAGTAAAATTTGTAAGATAATGGAATTTTTTCCGACAAAAGGAGAAATATTTTATGAATGGATTTGAATAAAAGTTATCCGATAATTTTGATGGAAGATGGATTTTTAATTTGGAAATAAAATTTTCACTTATTCCTAGGTGTCTATTGAGTTTAAGTAGGAAAGTTAATTGTTCAACGTTGATTCAGAGGGATTTTAATGGTAAAGAGTGTTGGAAATACCTCGAAGAAAAAGGCAATAAAAAAACTGGATACTAGTTTAGATGACTTAACGGATAATCCAATAGAAGAGGATCGTATCGAAGATGAGATTGTTGGAGAAAATTCAATAATTGATGATATCCCAGAAAATATTACAGAAAGTTCGGGTCTAACAAATGGAAATTTAGAAGAGCTCCCGGGAGTAGGGCCCACTATTGCGGAAAAACTAGGTGAAGCTGGATATAATACTTATGAAGCGATTTCAGTTGCATCGCCGAAAGAACTTTCAGCGGCAACAGGTATTGGCGAAGCAACAGCCCAAAAAGTAATCTTATCTGCAAGAAGTAAATTGAATATTGGATTTATGACTGCAGAAAAATTATTTGATGAGCGGAAAAAAATTAGTAGATTAACAACAGGTTCTGAAAAATTAGATGGCCTCCTAGGAGGAGGTATTGAAACTCGGTCGATGGCGGAATTTTATGGAGAATTTAGAACAGGAAAGACGCAGATTGCACATCAGCTTTGCATTACGGTACAACTTCCTTTAGAAAGTGGTGGATTGGACGGATCGGCGCTTTTTGTTGATAGTGAAGGAACATTTCGACCAGAGCGCCTTCTCCAAATTGCGGCGCGATATAATTTAGATGTAAAGAAAGTTTTACAAAATGTATTCTATGCCCGAGCTTATAATAGTGACCATCAAATAGTTATTATTGACACTTCTCCAAAATTAATTCAAGAGAAAAATGTTAAATTAATTATTGTAGATTCAGTCATGAGCCATTTCAGAGCTGAATATATTGGACGTGGAACCTTAAGTGAACGGCAGCAGAAATTGAACAAATTCATTCATAAGCTCTTACGAATTGCCGAAGCATACAATGTTGCAATTTTTATCACCAACCAAGTCATGGATTCGCCAGGGGTATTCTTTGGAGATCCTACACGACCTGTAGGTGGTCATATTCTTGCACATTCATCAACTTACCGTATTTATCTGAGGAAATCTAAGGGTAGTAAACGTGTAGCCCGCCTAATAGATAGTCCATGTCTCCCAGAGGGAGAGGCTCTTTTCGAAATTACAGAAAACGGTATCGAGGATCCTTAATTTCATCTTTTTCTTCATTTTTTTTCAAATATATTAAATAAAAGAGTTGGTTTTTCCCTCAAGGAAACCAAGTAATTAGAACAATAAAACAATTAGATCGATTTTTTATTTATAAGGAAAAATAAAAGAAAAAAAAAGGAATTGAAGAAAGGAGTTCCGGAGAGGTGCGCGGCTTTTAAGGCCACGGCCATGGAATCCAGGGATCTGCGCTACCTGTACCTAAAACAGAGAGACCCATTACAATACCCATCAAAACTAATGCTAATGTCAATAACTTACTTTCGGATATTAAATCTATTTTATTCATTTCGACACCTCTTAATTAGAGTGTCGATTTTTATAAAATTCGCATATTTAAACTCCCCTTAAAATAAAATAGTAATGAAGGGAATGCGCATTTTTAACGAAAACACCTCGTGTATTTTCTTAAGTTCAAAATATTGGTTTTATATTTAAGGATATTCTACTATTCAATAATTACCAAATAAGATTGAAAGGCATGGCAAAATTCAAAAAACTTATGCAAAATCGGTTAAAAGAGAAATTAACCAGAGATAAATTGCAACTTTTACCTACGGGATTCCAGCAAATCGGAGATAAAGCAATTTTAACACTTAATCCGCAATTATTAAGATATAAGGAAGTAGTTTCACAGGAAATAATGAAATTATTTAAAAACGTAAAGGGAGTTTACTTGAAAACAGGGGGAATTTCGGGTGAATATCGTATACCACGGATTAAATTTCTTGTAGGAGAAGATAAATCTGAAGTTATTCATAGAGAACATGGAATCTTGTATAAATTTGATATAAAAAAAATAATGTTCTCTAAAGGTAATATAAATGAACGAGTACGGATTTCCCAACTTGTGCAGCCAAATGAAATAATATTTGATTTATTTGCGGGAATTGGTTATTTTAGTTTAGTCATAGCACGTTCCGGAAACCCAAGGAGAATATTTGCATTTGAATTAAATCCAGTTGCATATCATTATCTCGTGGAAAATATTAAATTAAATAAAATTAATAGAGAAAGAAAAATCATAGTTCCAATATTAGGAGATTCAAAAATAGAAGCTCTAAAGATCTCTGAAAAGGCAGATCGCGTAATTATGGGAATTCTACCTGCGCCAAAGGACCATATAGATACTGTATTTAAAATTATTAAGAATAGAGCTACAGTTCATTATGAAGGATTAATAAAAGAAAAAGAAACATCAGAAAATTTATTAGAGGATTTTAAGCAAGAAAATAAACGCTATAACCGAAAAATTGAATTAATTCAAACTACTTATGTAAAATCTTACGGCCCTAAAATTTATCATGTCACTTTAGACATTTTAATCACTTAAAAATGTAGTTGATAAGATCTTTAACCTGTTAATACCTATGTTAAATTAAAAATCTCTGCTGATTTATGCCCAATTATACCTTTTTCCAATTTTTTAGCGGAAATAATAGGTAAGGTTCAACCTAATTAAAATAATTTGAGATGTTGAATATTATTCAAAACTTTTAAATTGAATTTTATTCACTTTAACTTGCTTTCTAAAGATAATATTCAATTGGATTAAATGCATTGTTAAACAATTGTAATTGAATTATGCTTGGAAGGATTTTATAGTGGGAGCAGAAAAAAATTTTATAAAATTGGATGCAATAGATAGGAAAATTTTGTTTTTCCTCCAAGCAAATAGCAGAATTCCTTACCATCAAATTGGAAAAGAGTTAAAAATTGCTGCAAGTACTGTTCATAATCGAGTAAAGAAAATGATTGCTAATGGTGTGATTAGACGATTTGCAGCAATCGTGGATCCTCAAAAGTTAGGTTTATTCGTGAGTTGGGTAGGAATAAATGTTGAGCCAAATCAGTTAGAAAAAGTTGCAAAAGAGCTCGCAAAATTTGAAGAAATTCAAATAATAGGAGCGTCATATGGCGACCATGATATTTTACTACAAGTTATGTGTAGAAATGCAAAAGAACTTTCAGAATTTATTCGGCACAAAATAAAGCCGATTTCAGGGGTGAAGGATGTCCCTAGAATATATTCATCAATTTTCACTGAAATTTTTAAAATCGTCAATTGGGTACCGTTGAAAGAAGGAGTAAAATTAAAGGCTAAATAAGTTTAAGACCCAAGTAGCTTTTTTACTCTGTCAATAAAGAGTTTTTGAATATTTCGTTTTTGTTCCTGATCAATTTTTTCCCAACTACCGGGAAGGAATTGAATCTTCGACTTATCTAAAGAAAATTTACAAATCAACCCATCGGGACCTTCAATTGTATATATTTTATTACCTTCTTGAGATATCACGCCCACGAAAATGTCAGTATATTCTGATAGAACTGAACTTATAACAATAGAGGCTTTCACGTCACCAACAAGAGCGTCGTCTTCGAGTATTGTGGGCGGAGCCTTTGTAGGAGTTCCAGGAATTTTAATAGTGGAAGCGGCCGGTAAATCTTCTGGAATTTCAAGGGTTTGAGTTGGTGCGAGTGGTGGTGGTAAAATTTCTGCTTTGGGAGTAGGCTTTGGAACTTCAGCAGGTTTTGAGGCTACAATAGGTGTAGAAACAACAGTAGGTTTTGGGATATCAGCAGATTTTGGAACTACGGCTGCTGTTGAGGATTGAGCTGGAACACTCGGACGAAATTCCCCAACAATTTCTTCAATTTTTCGAGAATCATCCCCGGCAGAAGGCGAAGCTATGGCAGCTGCTACGAGGTCATCGCGCTGAGTTTTACTAAGGCCATAGTAACTATGTTGCACAATTTCAGCTGCAACTTGGAATTCCGCTAAAACATCTGCCTTAATTGTATGTTCTCGCGTGAAGAGGGAAATTACTTTATCAAAATTTGCTTTTTCAGTAGGATCCGACTCAATTTTGAGACCATCAATGGGAATAACATCTTTCAATTTGCGTCCGATAATTGAGGGGCCTATTTCATGGCCATAGGCTTTTAAACTCCGTGCAACTCGCATGGATCCCCTTCTCTTCACTAAGCCTGTATTATTACCCATCCATAGCCAAATGACTTCATTAATTTCGTCCATTATCGCAACTACATTGTCATGCTTTAAGCTTTCTGAAGAAAATGGTAAACGCTGCGCAGCACCACTGGAGATTTCCAGAAGAATAGCACATTTTGTAACTTGACTCATCTTTTTTTCCTCTAATATTTTGTATATCATTCTACTATTGAAAGTAGTGAATAAAAAATTTTTTTGATTTCTGATTGTTAGGTAAATAGCAAAGCTAATATTAGTTTGGTGAAAAAATATTATAGTTATTCATAAAATTTATTTGGTTGAATAGAAAATGGCAGCAGATTTAGGAACTGCAATATCCCAAATGATGCAGATGGACCCTTCAATTACAGCTGTCACAGCAATTGATGCAAATGGTGCAATTTTAATGCAAACGGAAAATTGGGATCTCTCTCCAGATATATCCGCGATTTTAGGAATTTGGCAAGGTGGAGGCGGAAGTCTCAACATACAAGGTGTAAAATACCTTACTTTAGAAGCCATACCTGAAAGATTAATTGGTACTAACGTTCAAGGGCAAGGGCATATCGTGGGAATGAAGGTAGGAAGTGGAGCAATTATAGTGTATGTAAGTCCCCAAGGCGAACCACGAAGTGCATTGACAACAATGATAGAAGCTACAAAAAGCCTTAGGATATAATTAGATATCCTCTTTTTCTTTTTCAATTAAAGGAGTATAGGAAAATCCTCAATGTATATTCGATGATTTTGACCCAACTCTTGAACCGTAAATTCATGGTAATGAAAGAGATCTTGAGTGAAGATGAAATATATTGAGGATCCTAAAAAATATAGAAGCTTATTTTACTTCAGCAAATATTACAGGGGCGCTGTAAATGAGCGATGCCATTATCTCTAAAATCTCTTTATAGCTTTTTATCACGCTTCAAAAATTATCAGTTTATATTGTTTTTTAGATTATAAAAACTATTTAATACAGTTTTTGTCTTAATGTCACACCGATACATTTTTATAATGAATTAAATCAACTTTATTACACTCTTATAATTCATATAATGTAATTATAGGAAAGGGATTATACCAAAAAGTTGGACGGAGTGGATGGGTTTTTAATAGGTGCGAAGAATCTGAGTTATTCCTATTATAAGAAGTTAGAAATAAATAAAAAGGAGATTTAGAAATGAGTTTTCCGAAAAAAAAATTCCAAGTTACATTAATTATAATCATGTTTATTCTCAACCTAGCTTTAATCCCGTCAATAATTTATAATTCACATAAAGAAAGTCAAATACTCCTACCTGAACCATTCCATTCTAATTCTGATCATGAAGATCTTACTATTGATGGAGATTGGAGTAATGTGAGTACATCTTTCGGCGGATTTTTAATTATAAGAGGGAGTGGAACCGTATCTTTCAATAATTGTACCTTTAACGGGACGTACTTAAAAATTTATGAGAATGCAATCGTATCTTTCACAAACCAATGCAACCTGACCTACAATGATAGAATAGAAATTTATGATAATGCGACGGTGACTTTTCAAGGAAGTACAATAATTACAAACGGTGAAATAACAAATCCAGCCAGTGTAGATACTGAAATAGGTTTTTCAGGTAATGCGAAGGTGACTTTTCAAGGCTGCACAATAGAAACCAATGCATTGAATGGAGGTTGCAATGAAATTAATATCACCCAATCGACATTAACCGTGAGACCACTATCCGAAGATGCCGATCCGCTTTATAAGACAGACCTCCATCGTTTCAACCTTAAAGGTAGTTCCAAAATTACTTTTGATAATTCAACTGTTTCTTGTCCGTGGGATTCTATTTTAGAGGTATGGGGAAATGCAAACCTTACTATCCACAAAAATTCGAGTTTGGATATAGATTTTGATTTGCGACTATTTCAGTACTCAACTGTTACAATTGACAATTCAACTATTGAGGCAGGTATGATAATAGTAACTCAAGATGATAATTGGTATAAACATTTAGATGATGCTAATGCATCATTGAGAATCATCAACTCAACTATACACAGTTCCATCATGGCTAATGGCATAAATACAACTGTAACCATTCAGAACGGCTCCAAGGTAGATATCATGACGAATTTTACTAAGGTGGAAGGATCCCTTACAATTTTCAATAATACTATTACAAGTGGCACTAATTACACAACTAAACCCTTCACTATTGATGGAAGTTCTACAATTAATAATACCCAATATGTTGTGATCGGCATGAATGAGTCGAAAATTCTCATTGAATCTTCCCACATATATGGGGTTGTAGCCGCCTGGAATTCTACAATAAATATTTCCAATTCCATTATTACTGATTCTATATCGACCGGAGAATATGCAAATGTAACTATTATGAACTCTACCGTCTTAGGAAAAGGAGATGCATCAATATATGGGTCGATTAACGGACTGCAAGCGACCTACTTTAGAAGTGCTTCGTCTAATTGGGATTCCTATTCGCTCATCCCTCTTACAGATTGCACGATTCATGGAAAAATTCGCCCCTCAGGTTACATGACAATTATACTTCAAAACTCAATTTATAACACAAGCGATATTGCTTGTATTCCGTATTCGGCTTTTACTAAAGAAGTTCTTGTGGTTGAAAGGGAATCTCCCATAGACTTGAATATCTCAGGATGGATAGAAAATGGCACCTCACCTGTTGAAGAAATAACATCTGCAAATTTAACTGTAAATAACGAAAACGGGACGGCAGATCCCAATGACTCCCTGCATTTTATACTAGATCCCGTCACCCATCAGATACCTGGTCTGGCGGATTTTGAAATTGTAGCTTATGATAACGCGACACATAACTTTAGCCGGAGCTTTACCATTGAGATCCCGTCGGATGCCCCCCCTAAAGAAGTGTTCTGGAACACGACGAGTGAGTTCCAAAATTATGTGGAAACCAATTGCACCATTGGGATCGATAACTTGACCGGTGGATTGGTTAACATAGCATATGATTTTACGGAGGATGACAATGGAGATGACCCCGCGGATTGGACTACGATTGAAAGCAGTGAAGACGACATTGAAGTCATCCAAGAGATCGATGGGCATAGCAAAGTAGTGAAAATCTATTGCCCGAGTGGTTCGCAGAACATTGATAACGAATTTGCGAACGCGGCAACGGGAACCATTGAGTTTTGGCTCAGGACATCGAATGCCACGCAAGCATCATTTGTTTTCATCCGAGATTGGGTCTTGGCTGATTCCATTATGTTTGGGATTTACTCGGATTACTTTTATTATGCTAGCAACGCGTATCCCGAAGGTACTCCAATTATCATGGCGTATAATAATACGTGGTATCATATTCGGATTCAATGGAACTGTTCGAGCGGCTGGTACGTCTGGATTAATAGAACCCAATATGGGGAATATGATTTTTATGGTAGCCCAACCGCGATGGACGATATCATGTTCTACGACGGGGATGATGGAGGACACACGTTTTATGTGGATGCGGTGGATTATTCTTGGTCAAGTGGATATTACACAGAACGCAGCTACGAACATTATGGTGAAAAATACTATGCGAATTGTACCTGGATTTCCAACATTA
>JABXJU010000403.1 GCA_013375405.1 Candidatus Helarchaeota archaeon | reverse complement strand
GGACAACTCTTAGGGTATATGGAAGCTATAAAAGAAAAGAAGAGAACTAATAAAATTCGGGGAATAATTATAGCAGGTAGTATATCTGACCGTGTAAAGAAAGCTATAGATTTCTTGAATGATTTTAACATTAACATATCTTTGTACACTTGCGAATTAAAATTTGAGGCGGAGAAGGTAATGTAGATTTAACTCGCTCAAATAAGATAGATAAGTGGGCAGTTAAATTAAGAGGTGATGGAATAATTCACTTTTGCGTTGGGTGTTTAGTTATTAGCTGGGGGTTTCTATATAAAGCTTTCTGCAATGGATAATCGCGAATTTCTCCAGTGTATATATTAATTTTTTTCATTGGCAGGGACCTAGCCCCTTATTGTTAGCGAAGGTGAAGATGAGTAAGTTGTTAAACTTTGGTTAAGGTATTTTCAGATGGGATAAAAAACACAAGCAGGCTGTTGTGCCAAATTCTAATCATCTCTGTAATCAGGTGTATAATCATCAGCTAGTTTAACAGTAATCTCAATAATATCAGGTCCATATTTTTCAGCTAAAAATCGTTCTCTGTATAAATAATATGCTGCGTTACAAACCTTATTGGTATAATAACCATTGAATGCAGCTCCAACTCCCGCTCCTAATATTGGTATAATCTGAGCCAATTTCGCTTTAGTCAAACGGATACCCAACGATTCTGCAATCTTTCGAGTAATCTTTACAAAGGCATGCTTTTCTAAATCACGCCAAGCCTTTTTCTTGGCTACATCTTTAGCAATCCGCACTAATTGGGCCATAGCATATTGTTTTGATGCATCTGTGGGACTGGATGCTAAACCAAGCACATTCATTGCGAATAACCGCTCATGTTGAGTCGAAATATCAAAACCACAATATGTTGCATATTGGCCAATGGCCCTTTGATTCATTGTAACAAGAGCTAAAATATCTGGTACGATGCCCAATATAGTAAAGAACCCTCCAAAAGTCCCACCTTCCCCCATCGTTGTCCCTTTATATTTCGCCCCTAACCAGCCAATTACTCTGTCTACCTGTTCTAAATCTAAATTGAAAATATCCAAACGCTTTTGAACATTTATGCCAAATTTACTAAATTTTTTATATATGGCCTCCGGCCTAACCGTCCATAATGCAAGATCATTTAATGCTGATATAATTCCCTTAATAGATTTTTCAATTACCCAGCCAACCCATGGAACTCCCGTAATAGGGTCGATTGCCTTTTTTATCGGCCAATTAATAAATTCCATTGTTTTGCTAAACCTACTAATTTTACCACTTTTCCATACATGGATTTCTTTAATAGCTTGCAGTTCATATTTAGATGGTTTATCTGCCATATATGCTATGTTATGCATTGTTCATAACCTAATCATTTGTCCTTTTAATTGCATTTAAAACAGTTTTTGTATCTTTCTCAGTTATTTCATTAGCTTCAAAATACTTTACTAACCATTTACATAGATCATACATTTTATTAGCCTTACACAATCTCCTCTATATGGCTGAATAGGATTACCTTATCTTTTAATGTAGTCTCTTTTAATAGCCTTTTATACAAACGGTGAAATCTTCCGCGATTACGATAAAAATAGATTTCGTTATAATCTCCAAGTTTTTGACCGAAATCTTTAAGGAGCATCAT
>JABXJU010000142.1 GCA_013375405.1 Candidatus Helarchaeota archaeon | reverse complement strand
TTCCTTTAATATGGAATGTACCTGAACTGACGAAACCGGGTGTTTCTGATTCTCTAGTAAGTTCAATCGATATTCCAAAAACAATATTGAATCTATTGAATATTAGAAGAAAAAGGCAACCTCCTGATATGCAGGGAGTTGATGTTACTCCTGTCTTAAAAGATCCAAATAAAAGTGTAAGGGATTGTTGTTTAATTGAAGAAGATGAAGAATTACCTTTGACTAGCAAGGGAATTAAAATAAGATTAAGGCATTTAGTTACGGATAAGTATAAATTAACTCTCTACGAGGATTTGAGAGGTTTCGGGGACATTTATGACCGCAAAAATGATCCCGATGAATTAAATAATTTATGGCACACACATAAGGATTTACGATATGAATTAGTAGAACAATTATTTCATGAAAACCTTAAAGCTCAAAGTCGTTATCCTAAAAGGGTATCCCCGACCTAAATTAAATTAGGAAGCATTAATTTTTATCGATTATTAGATATAGATGATAAATTAATTATTTTAAGGGAAAAAATATGGATATAACTCAAAAGGATATGAGCGATTTTTTTGGAATGTTTCCTCCAAAAAAGTTTGCTGATGATAAATGCCTAATTATCGGTGCTTTTGGCAATGTTGGTGCTGTAGAGACTGCTGAGGGATTAGTGGTTTTTGATTTGGCGCCAAGGCAATTCCATAAACGTATTTTTAGTGTGCTTCGAGACTTTTCGGATAAACCTGTTAAATATATTATTTATTCTCATGGACATTTTGACCATTGCTTTGGATATGCTTCAATTATCGATGAAATTAAAGAAAAAGGGTGGCAAATGCCAGAAGTCATAGCACACGAAAATTGTATAAGACGTTTTGAAAAATATAGAAGATTAGATAAATACCACATTTGGTTAAACAGCCAGCAATTTTCCTCACTTGGACTAAAACGACAAAAAGAACCCGTCTCAGCACACAAGACACTTGAGCCTACAATAGTCCTTACCGGGAATGATACATCTTATTCTTTCAAATTAGGGAATATTAATTTTGAAGTCTATCATGATAAAGGAGAAACAGATGATTCCTTGTGGTTATGGGTCCCTGAAAAAAAAGTCTTATTTGTTGGAGATTTGGTGATGAATCCTTCTTTCCCTAACATTGGAAATCCAAATAAAGTTCAACGATATCCTCATGATTGGGCTATTGCGATGGAAAAGATGTTAGAAAAAAATGCTGAATTTCTAGTACCAGGTCATGGAAAACTTATAGAAGGGAAAGAAGATGTTAAAGAAGCTTTATCAATTAGAGCAGAAGCTATGCATTTTGTCCATGATGAGGTCGTAAAAAGGATGAATGAAGGAAAATGGTTTGAACAAATTTTTCATGAAATGATGGAGATTTATCCTGAGAAATTTAAAAATCATAAATTTTTAAGAGGGACATACGGTTGTTATCAATTTGGAATACACGCAACATACCGCCTTTATCATGGGTGGTATAATACAGGAAATCCAACCGATCTTTACCCCGCAAAATCTGATGATATCGCTAAAGAATTTTTGCAGATTAATTCTCCCGAAAAATATCTAGAACATGGAAAAAATCTTTTTGAACAAGGAAAGCTGCAGTTAGCCTTACATATGTTTGACGTTATTATCAAGGGAAGTGAATTAGTGAATAAAGATGTGCTAATAGAAGCCTATGATTTGAAGGCCAAAATTTTAAAACAAAAAGCAAAAGAAGAATTATCTTTTATAACAAAAAACAGCATATATAATGGTGCTGATTTAATGTTAGAGAAGAAAAAGGAATTAAAAAGAAAATAAATAAAAAAAGAATCAATTTTTTTAATTTCTCTATGTAAATATATAAAATATTAACTCCTAAACTTAGATTGAGTTATCTTGGCAAATCGAATAATAAAACGGAAAAAATTCATCAAAAAAATTGCCTCTGAGCAGATTATCGTTCTCTTTGAGCAAGCAAAGCAAATTTTCAAAGAAGATCCTGGGAAAAGTCAGAGATATACTGATATGGCTAGAGCAATTAGCAAAAAATGTAAGGCAAGGATACCGGGACAGTATAAAATCCAAATTTGTCGGCATTGTAAGAGTTATTTAATGCCAGGAAAGAATTGTAGGATTCGGATTCGATCGAATAAGAAACGACATATGACAATAACTTGTTTCAATTGTAAAAAATCTACAAGGTATTATTATTAATTTCATACTAATAAGTGATAAACGTGAAAAAATCGTCAAAAAGAAGGAAATTTAATGAAATAAGAGACAAATCAGCTCAAATCATAATAGGTAAAAACGGATTAACTGAGAATATTTTAACTACCATTAAAAAGCAATTAAATAAGGATAAAATTATTAAAATAAAAATACTTAAGGCAGTATCTGAATTAAAATCGATGGGACGGAAAGATTTCGCTGAAATAATCGCGAAGAAATTAAATGCAAACCTGATTGAAATAAGAGGATACAATTTAATTCTCGAAAAAAAGCGTTCTACTAAATTGTAATGATATAATTTACTCCATTTAAACTTCCTAATAAATTTAAAAATTTTTAAATAACAAGTCGGATTCATAATACAAAACTTTCTTATGACATCCTTCAAATATTAAAGGTGTAAAGGAGAAAGAATCAATAAACCAGGTGTTTAAAGAAGTAAAGGAAATTCAAAACTGTTAAGTGGGTTCTATGACGACGATATATGATGTTCCTGCCGAACCATTCATTAGAAGCCTCGCATCTGAGCTCAAGGTGAAATATGCTAAGATCAAGCCCTTACCTTGGGCATTATATGTTAAAACAGGTGTATTTAAAGAGAGAGCTCCTACTGATCCTGATTGGTGGTTTGTGAGATGCGCAAGTATCCTTCGTAAAGTGGCTTTAAATACTTATATTGGAGTTTCACGCCTACGAGGTTTATACGGAGGCCGTAATAGAAGAGGTGCAAAGCCAGAACATGTGGAAAAAGGAAGTGGATCTATTGTAAGACATTCACTTCAACAATTAGAGGAAGAAGGGCTGGTTGAAACCGTAAAGGGTAGAGGAAGAAGGATTACACCCAAAGGCCAATCGCTTATCGATCATCTTGCACATGAACTTAAAATGAAATTACAAAAAGAAAAACCAGAATTAGTTAAATATTAATCTTTTAACTATCCCAGGAGTTGAATCGATATTGGATGATGAAGAATTAGAGGCAATTCGCCGTCGAAAAATGGCACAACTTCAAGGCCAAGTTGGTGATGCCCAACGGCAACAACAAATGCAGGAAGAAATGGCCGCCCAAAAACAGGCAATTTTAAGGAAAATTTTAAGTCCTGAAGCAAGGAGCAGACTTGCTAATATAAAAATGGTACGTCCCGAATTTGCAGCCCAATTAGAACTCCAATTAATTCAACTAGCTCAAAGTGGTCAACTTGCTAGATTGGGGCCCTTACCTTTAAGTGATGAAAATTTCAAAATGATTTTGACACGTTTATCAGGAAAAAAACAAGAATTTAGGATTAAACACATTTAAAGTTGCTGATTTTATGGCAAGAGTCAAGCCATTAGGAAAAAAGTTGAGATTAGGCAAGGCTAATAAACAGAACCGTTCAATCCCTGCGTGGATTATTGTTAAAACTCGAGGACGGGTTCGAACTCATCCGAAGCGAAGAAAATGGCGGAATCAAAGAATTAAGCCTTAGTCAGTAGTATTGAGATTTGATCTGAATTTGGCTAGATAGGAGGCTTTCCTAATGCCCAGAGGAAAAAAGAAAGCATCAAAGAAAATAAAGAAAGTAGATAAAGAAAAAGAAGAAATTGAAACAATTCCAATAGAGGATGAAAAATCTGAATCTATTGAGGAAGAAATAGAGGATATCGAAGAAGAAGATACATCAATTGAAGAAGAAATCATAGAAATTGAGGAGAAGGAAGAAGATCTTGGAGAAAAATTCAAAGAAATCCCTACAATAGAAGAAGAAATTGGGGAAATACTCGAAGAAAGACTTTATACAGTACCTCTTGGTCGCGTTAAGAACACTCCAATTAAAAAACGGACTAAACGAGCTGTAAATATGCTTCGTGAGTTTGTAATTCGCCATATGAAACCAGAGGGTATCTCGATTGATCCTCTCTTAAACGAAATTTTATGGAAAAGGGGCATTGAAAAGCCACCCCGAAAAATTCGAATACGAGTTACAAAAGATCGCGAAGGTCTTGTCATCGTCTATCCTGTAGATTAATTCCTGACTGTTTTTTATTGACATAATATTAAATTAGCTTATTTATAGCTAATTAATTGGAGTTTCCGTAATGTTAAAAAAACTATTAGATAACATTTATCTAATACCTGAAAGAGAATTTGATGCGAACATGTATTTAGTAATTGAAGATAATGAAGATCTAAATTTAATTGACACAGGCACTGGACTAAATGTAACCCAGACTATTAAAGAGATAAAAGAGCAATTTAATACAAATGAATTGAAAAGAATCATTTTAACCCATTGTCATATTGATCATTCTGGTGGTTTGCATCGATTAGCCAAAAAATTCTCACCTGAAGTATGTGTTTTTGAAGTTGAGGCCCCATATATTGAAATGGGTGATACGGTAATAACGGTAGCGGGATTCTTCGGAGCAGATTTTCCCCAAACGAAAGTTGATGTATATTTAGAAAATGAGAGTGTTCTCGATTTAGGTCTTAAATTCAAAATATTTAAAATGCCTGGGCATACTCATGGAAGCATAATACTCTATGAGGAGGAGAAGAAAATCTTAATTAGTGGAGATGTTGTCTTTCCCCAGGGAGCATTTGGGCGCACGGATTTTCCCACAGGCAATGGAGCAGATCTTGTAGAGTCATTGAGGAAAATTTCAGAACTGGATGTTGAAATGCTTTTCCCAGGGCATATGCCCCCTATTATGCAAAATGCTAATGCAAATAACCAGAAATCCTATCAAATGGCTAAACTTATGTTTGACCAAGGATTCCTATGAAATGATTAATTAATAATTCTTGTAATTCTCTTTTTAACAGAGATATATTTTCGTTCATTACTTTTCTCTTTTCTTCCATTAAATGATACTGCCTTAAAAGGGCATTTTTATACTATTTCATTTCAAAGTCTATTGGTGGAATATAAATGAAGTAATACAAAAACATAATACAAATTAATACAATTTTTTAGGGTTCAGGGATTTGAAAAAAAGTTTTTTAGTGCAGAGTATTGGAACGCCCAATAGATTTATCCGAGATGTAGCAGTTTCACCAGATGGGAAATATGTTGTTAGTAGCTCGATGGAGAAAAATATGGATATTTGGGAAGTCGCCTCTGGGAATCTCATTCGTACGCTCGATGGACACAAGAAAGAAGTCCGAGCGGTTGCAGTGTCTCCAGACGGGAAGCATGTTGTCAGTGGGTCGATGGATACTAACATAAAAATTTGGGATTTGCACACGGGGGAACTCCTTCGGACACTGGAAGATCACGAACGGTGGGTTCATTCAGTCGCGATTTCCCCTGATAGTAAATATATTGTCAGCTGTTCAATGGATATAACGATTAAGGTTTGGGAGTTATCGACAGGGGAACTCGTTCGAACAATCACGGGGCATCATGATGACCCGCTTCGGGTAAGAATTACGCCGGATGGGAAAAATATTGTCAGTGGCGCCGTGGATAAGCTGATAAAAGTGTGGGATCTTGCGACAGGGAAGCTCGTTCGGACGCTCGAAGGGCATACCGGTAAAATTTTATCGCTGGCAATTTCAGGAAATGGCAAGTACATTGTCAGTGGGTCTTCTGATGGTACGATAAAGGTATGGGAACTCTCGACGGGGACCTTAATAACCACGCTGACACAAAAGAAATGGGTTAGTTCTGTAGCGATTTCCCACGATGGGGATATAATTATATGTGGTTTAAGGCCAAAGAGTTCTTTTAGTGAATTAGTGACGTTTTGGGATGTATCCTCCGGAAATCTCATTCTGGAGATTGAAGGGCATCAAAACTCGATCTCTTCTCTAGAAATAACAGCTGATGAGAATTTCATCGTGAGTGGGGCAGGTGATAATTTAATTAAAATTTGGAATTTCCAAGATATTAAGAAGGGATGGGCTTTCATTAAGGAAGTAAGTGTCCCGACTCTTATCAAACAGTTAACAGAATCTACTAATGATGCCCTATTAAAGACACTTCAACATTTCTCACTAGGGCTTGCCGTATTGCAAACTCCAAAAAAACAGAAACAATTCAAAACCCCTAAATTGATTAATATTATCATAGAACTTTTAGCTCACGATAATCCTAAAGTAAGAGCTTCAGCAGCAAATGTTTTAAACTATTTGAATACACCAAAAGCAATTAAATCTATAGTTAAATGTTTGGATGACGAAAAGACTGAGGTCCGGATCCAGGCAGCACTCTCTCTTGGGCGGGACGGACAAAAGAGGGGAATCGTACCGCTTGTCAAGCATTTGAAATACGCAAAACGAGAAGTACGACTTGAAATGTTGAACGTTCTCATATCCTTAGTAACGAACTCTACTGAATTGAAATCAATCGAACCATTAATTGAGTTACTGAAGCAGCAAGATTACGAGCTAAGAAAGAAAATTATTGAGCTATTCATCAAATTGGGAGATGCGAGGGCTCTAGATCCTTTAATCACTTTGAATAAAAGCAAGAATAATTATTTAAAATGGATTTTAATTGATTACTTCAGTAAATTTAAGGATATTAGAGTAATTGAACCTCTGTTAACATATACAGAAATTAGAAGAGATGATGTAAGGAAAAAAGCATGGTCTCTACTCAAAGAATTCGTTAAAACGGCTCCAACAATTTTAAATGAGTACTTAATGAAAGCTGAAGGTGCACTCCGGCTAAAAGTACTACGGCTTTTTACTGAATCTATTGAATTGCTTGATAGGGAGGCATTACTTGCTAGTTTAAACGATCCTGACAAAGAAGTGCGTAACATAGTTTTATATTATTTCAGTAAAAGTAAGGATGAAAGCATCCTCGAACCAGTTGTTAAATGTTTGAAAGACCCCGAGGCATCTGTAAAGAGCTGGGCATTAAATATACTTAAAGATATAGGCAATCCCAATATTGTCGATCCATTAATCGAATGTCTTGAGGATAAGGATACTTCTATTAGGGGGAAGGCAATAGAACTGCTTGGCAAATTTGGCGGGAATAAAAAGTCAATAGAAGCACTACTCTCCTGTTTAGAAGTAAAAGATCGCCTAATTCAGTACGATGTGAAAGCTGCTCTCAAGCAACTAGGTAAATCCACCGTGGCACTTTTAAATGAATATTTGGAAAATCCTACAAAAAATGAACTCCGACCTATATTGCTACATTTACTGGAGCCCTATGTGAGCCCACAATCTCAAACTGCATTGATCGTATGTTTACAAGATGAGAATAAAAGCGTCCGAAAATATGCAATGCGTCTTCTAATTGAAATTAGCGATGAAATAGGGGTAGAGCCATTCATTGATTGCTTGAATAATGAAGATAGAGAAATCCGTTGCGATATTGTAAGAGAGCTAGGAACGAAAAAAGATGAAAGGGTAGTACAAATAATAATAAATGCCTTGAATGATGACGATTCTTGGGTTCGACAAGTAGCTGCTGAAGCACTTGGTAAGATTAAGGATCAGAGGGCGATTGAGCCTCTAATCAAAACGTTAAATGACCCACAAAAATCCGTGAGGAAAAATGCGATAAAGGCGCTTGGAGAAATAGGTGATCAATCCGTTGTAGAACATTTAGTTCCTCTTTTAAAAGATGAAGACTATTCTGTTAAGGCAAACGCTTTAGAAATCATTATCGCACGTTGGGATCCTCGTTTTACAGAAGCATTTGTCGCGTTCCTAGCAGATAGAGAGAAGCATCTAGGAAGACTCGCACAGGACGCTCTCCTCAAATTTGGAGATGAGAGGGCTGTAGAACCTCTCATTCAATTACTTAAACATGAGAATGGATGGGTACGAAGAGATGTAGCAAAAATGCTCATTAAATTGGGGGATGAGAGGGCGGTTGGCCCCTTAATCGAACTCCTAGCAGATGAAAATGAAGGGGCAGTGTATAATACCGTAAAAGCCCTTGGTAATATCGGAGATATAAGTGCTGTTGAACCTCTAATTCCACTATTAAAACATGAATCTGAAAATGTCCGAGCGTGTGCAGCAGAGGCACTTGGTCAAATAGGTGATATTAGAGCATTCAATCCCCTAATAAATTGCTTAAATGACAAGAAGTCTCGAGTTAGAGGAAATGCAGGCAATGCACTTGGTAAATTTGGGAAAGAAGCTGTAGACCCCTTAATTGAAAATTTAAAACATAAAAACAAGGATGTTAGAATGTATGCTGCAAGAGCACTTGGCGTCCTTAAGGCAAAAAAGGCTTTGAAACCACTTTTAGATTGTCTGAAGGATGAGCATAGCTATGTGCGAAGGGCTTCTGCTGAGGCACTTGGCCATATTGGAGATACGAGCGCCGTGGAACCTCTCATTTCACTCTTAAAAGATGGAGAGTATTATGTGAGGGATGCAGCAAAAGGTGCCCTCAATCTTCTTGGAAGTGCTGGGGAAGATGCTTTAATTACTTCTTTGAATGATAAAAATCCTCAGGTGCGGTTTGAAGCTGCGAGAAATTTAGCCCAAATTAAGGAGAAAAGGTTAGTAGAGCCTTTTCTTGAATGTTTAAAGGATTCTGATACACGTGTGAGAATAATTGCGGCAGAATGGCTTGAAGCTATAAAAGATAAGAGAGCAATTGAACCTTTTATTGATTGCCTGGAAGATGATTTTCCTCCGGTTAGAGTCACAGCGGCAAAAGCACTTGGAGATCTTGGCGATGCTAGAGCAGTTCTACTCCTTATTTCTTCATTGAAGGATGCTGATCGCAAAGTTCGCGCAAATGCAGTCGAATCTCTCGGAAAAATTAGGGATCAAAGGGCTGCTGAAGCTTTAATAACCTATTTAAATGATGGAAGCAGTTCTGTACGGGCGAATGCAGCCATGGCTCTGGGAAAGTTAGGGTATTCTGAAGCCGCTGACCTTCTATTTGAGCGTTTAAAAGATGATGATTCTGAAGTGCGTGCGAATGCTGCATGGGCGCTAGGCGAGCTTGGCAATACCAAAATCAGCAATCATTTACTTTTACTCATAAATGACGAAAGTTCCAGAGTGCGAGCAAATGTTGTTGAAGCCCTCATTAAATTTAAGATAGGTGGAGCACTGGATGCTTTAATCTCACGGTTACAAGATGGCGAAGAAAACGAACGAGATACCTCCGCAGAAGCACTCGCACAACTAATGGACAAGGTTCCAAAGGAAGTTTTGGAAAGTATAACTAAACAAGTAAAGAGAAGTGTTCGTTGGTTGCAGAAACAATCTAGGTTGGTAAATAAAATACTTCAAAAATGTGAAGAAAATCCAGATTTGAAAGGAGAATTTAGCGATTTGATTGAAAAATTGCAGAAGACTTGAAGGTGTTTAAGATGGCACAAGAATTTTTAGTTAGGACAATCGAGACGCATAACTCTTGGGTAAATTATTTGGTCATTACTCCCGACGGGAAATACATAGTAACTGCTTCTGGGAATGAGACAATTAAGGTATGGGATAGTTCAACAGGAGAACTCATCCGGGCCGTCCAAGGGTTTTACAGAGGAGTGCGATCAGTGGCCGTATCCCCTGATGGAAAATATCTGGTAGGTTGCAGCAGCGATAACTGGATAAGTATCTGGGAGTTATCAACAGGAAAAGAGATTCATTCAATCAACACTGGTAGTAGGGGAAAGAATTTCTGGGTATGTGTCTCTCAAGATGGAACACTCGTCATTAATGGGATTAAAGACATAAATAAGGGATTTAAATTTTGGGATATCTCAACAGGTAAAAACGTGCGATGGGTTTATAACGCTTCTACCCGCATTTCCATACCTAAATCCATACTTTCTCCCGATTTAAAATTTATAATAGAACCTACACAAACGTATGATGATAATAAGCATCGTCACGATTATATCATAAGAATTTGGGAAGTACCACCCAAAAATGAGTCCAAGCCAAAACTCTTTAATACTATTTACGCCCATCCGGAGTCCATAACTTCGATTGCTATTTCATCTGATGGGAAGTATATCTTTACTAACTCGGGAGACGGGACCATAAAAGTTTGGGAGCTAGAAACTGGAAACCACGTGCGCACGTATGAAGTAGGTCCAATAATAGACTTGATGGTGATTTCACCTGATGGAGAATTTATTCTTGGCATAACCAAGAATAATTTAATACAAATCTGGGAGTTATCAACAGGGCGATCCATTCAGATACTTAAAGGACATCAGGAGGGAATAAAAGCACTCGCAATTTCACCTGATGGGCAATTCATAGTAAGTGGTTCAAAGAAGGTCATACAAATATGGGATTTTTCGAAAATAGTGAAGAACTTTAAAGAAGGATTACAGGAGTTAATCAATGAATTAAAGGACTCAAATGATGAAAAACGTACCCAGAATTTTCAAAATTTTACCACTAATCTTTTAAAGATGAGACCTTCCAGCGAGAGAGAAAATTACGCAAGTCCTAAAATAGTTCAATTGATTATTGAAGCTTTAGATGATAATGTTCCTGAAATACGTCTCGCTGCAGTTGATATCTTGAGATTATTAAATGCATCACAAAGTATTGAAGCCTTGAAAAAGGTCTTGAAAGATAGGGATCCACGACTGCGAATAAAGGCCACACTAACGCTCGGTTCGTTAGGCGATAAAAGTGCGATAGATCCCTTGATTTCGTGCTTAAAAAATGAAGATACTGAAGTACGAGAGCTTACGGTGGAGCTTCTTGGAAAGTTGAAGGATGATAGAGCAATTGAACCCTTGAAAGAATT
>JABXJU010000141.1 GCA_013375405.1 Candidatus Helarchaeota archaeon | reverse complement strand
ACCCGTATAAATTATAACACACGTATCATCCCACTCAACTTTTGCTTTCGTCTTCTTATTCTTTCCTTGTTGGATCAACGTCTCATAATCATATATTCCGTCTGGTAAAGGGTGGTCTGGATCGCTGGTTCCGATATAGAATCGAACGTTAGGGGCATCTGGCTTCGTTTTTAACACTAAATCTAGCAATTCCCCTTCAAAAATCAATCCGATAGCGTCAGAATTGTTTAATAAAAACTCGAGCTCTGATTTAACATAACGATAATTAATTGGTACTGGTATCGCTCCAATTGCTTGTACAGCTAAGTTCGATTCGAGGAACTCTGGCCTATTATGGAATAGAACTGCAACATGATCTCCCTTCTTAACTTTTAATTTCTTTTTTAAAGAATAGCATAATCTATTAATTCGTTCTTTTTCTTCTTTCCAGTTGCGCTTGGTTTTTCCATGAACTACCGCAATTCGGTCTTTTGGATAATTGTCTGCTTTGATATCAAACATCTTCTTAAAAGGTGATTTGCCCAAGATACCAACTCCATTTTATTTTACGAATAACTATTGTACATAAATTGTACAAAAAATTCGATTTTAAGATTTTGTTGAATGCCTTTCCAAGAATGAGATAGAGAAAATGAGAATAGATTTTTAAATTTGTTTAGTGATTCTTCTATCAAGCTTATCATAAAATAGGATTCCAAGGGATTATTATGGTTAATTGGAAGAAAATTTTTATTTTTGTTGGAATTCCTCTTTTATCGTTCTATATTTTCCTAATTGTAATCTTTTATGCGTTCATTGCGGGTCTATTTCTTATCGTTCTTCTATTGGGTTTTTCTTGTCTGCGATTCTCTAAAAAGAAAATTTGGGCTGGTCTGAGTAAATTGTCTATTGCGATGATATTATTTCTTTTATTGATGATTTCAAATCCGGTCTACTGGCCTCGCCAGATTGTCCGACATATAGATACTTCAAGAGTCGTCCAACCGAATGACCCTCTAGTGCAGGGATTAAATAATACTCTGGCTATGTGGGATTATTTGAACTCAACTTATGGGGTAAATGAGAGTGTATTTTATTCGCTTGATAATGATTCGCGACTTCAGTTAATGACTGATTATATTATCGAGGATGTGATTGAATACTATTATATTCCAGAGGTTTATGGGGTAATCGACTATGTTTCCTCAGCACATGAAGCTATTGAAAAAGGGCGTGGTGATTGCCATTCAAGGACAATCGTGATGGTTTCATTTTTCATCTATATGGGCTATAATGCCTATTGTTGCGAAGCTCCCTTTCATTGGTATACAGTTGTTTATTTCGGACCAGGCAGGACTGATCCACATTATTATTACCGCTTGAACTGGACGGACCCAGAGATTATTTTCAATCATGAAGAAGTTTTTTATCCAATGAATATTTTTCAACGTCTCGGCGATATTGTTTTTGGATTGCCGTTTTACGATAAGATTATGGAACTATTTTCTTCAAGAATTGTACAAATTCTGCTTGCGCCAATCCTCGTTGGAGTTGGGTTCTTGATGACCCTCGGTATTAAGAGCACTGCTTGGAAATCTAAAAAACATTACTTGAAAAATGCAATTTTCTGTAGTTTGATCTTAATACTTGGATTCTTGGTCGCTTTTGGATTGAGTGTGTTTGTACCGCAGATAACTCTCCTCACGATGTTAATCACAGTCGCTGTAGCTGCCCAAGCGGTACATTCCAATTTGGGTGCAAGGCTCTCTCTCTCACATGAAGGGACAAAATAATGCTCAATTGAAAGAAATTCTTTCTGTTTGTCGGAATTCCAATCTTAATTTTTTATACTTGGAACTCCATTTCGATCCCATTGCCGTGCGCGATAATAGCGGCGAACTTCTTTTGCTAAATTAGGGTTTTTTTCAAGAAAACGAGGCTGAACAGTATCATCCTCCGGGATTAGATTTGCTTCGCGTAAATTAAAGAGTCGTTGTAAGTCAAAGATCCGTTCTCCAATTTCGAGTAAGTGCGCTGGGCTCAATTCAATGCCAGTTATGTTCTTGTATTGTTGCAGGATTTGTGTTACTCAATCTTTTTGTTGATCAAGCCTTTTTCAGAGCATTCCATTAAATAGGCAATTATCCCGTCCGCAAATGATACTCATTACAATCATTAGTTCTATCGTAATTGGGGTCCATGCAGTACATTCTAATTTTGGTGCCAGAATTTTTACGAAGAAAAATACCTAGTTTGAAAAAACATATGATAAATTCGGGAAAAAGCCTATTCTAAATTGTTTATATACTTCAATACATACAACCCGCCAATCGCTAGAAACGTAATTATTGACATTTGGGTCGTCCATTCGGCGATAGGAACAAATCCTGTCGAAAACAGAATCACAGTACAAATTGACGGAACAAATATCATGTATAACCCCAACCATTTTGGGAGTATTGTATCGTAAGAAGCAATTAGAATCCCGTAAAAGAAACCAGCCATGGCTAATCCACCAAATATGACTATGGTAAAAATCCAATGTAAATCCTCGCCAATATATGGGTATAAGATAATACCTAAATCCTCGGAAAATAATCCTACACCAAACATTCCAACAAGTCCAATGATAGACCAAACAAATCCTATACTCCCTAGACGTAATTTCATTCGAGAACAATTTTTTAATTCTTCAGCAGTTTCTGGGAGTGGCGCCAGTAATTTCTCTAAATAAAATACCATTGGAATTAGTAGCAATGATGTTGTTATACATCCAGCATCTAACAGATATGGAAAAGGCGTATATCTGATAGAACCCATATTGCTAATATAATCGTCAATAAAGTTAAATCCCGCAAGATCTCCTCCAGGTCCGGCAGGGTCAAATTGGGCAATCAGATATCCGATTGCTATCGTCAACCCAAATACAAGAAAACCCGCAACGGTAAACCATTTTACTTTTTTCGGATCTGTGAGATATCCATAAATTCGATTGTTTAACCCTTTAGTTTCTTTCATTTTTTTCTCACTTTCTCCTAAATCATGTCAGAAAAAAACTGACAACTTACACAATTCGTATAAACTGATTGAAGAATTTGTGATTTTGATTATTTATATTTTTAGATAAGAAGAAGGAAAATAAAAAGAACGAAATCTTTATTGGGATACATGGAATTAAGCTGTTTAATCCAACCCTAATTGCTTCAGGATCTCCGGTTTTGGAACGCCATTCCGATCCCATTGCCGTGCGCGATAGTAACGGCGGACCTCCTTGGCTAAATTCGGATTTTTTTCCAGAAAGCGAGGTTTAACCGTATCATCTTCCGGCGTCAAATTGGCTTCACGTAGATTGAACAGACGTTGAAGATTGAAAATGCGTTCTCCGATTGTGAGTAAGTGCTCTGGGCTCAATTCAGTGCCAGTTACGTTGTTGTATTGTTGCAGGATTTGTGTTACCGTGATTGGCCCTTGAGGAACGACACCGAATTTACACATACAGAGCGAATCGAGAGTTGCGTTGTAGTCCTGTGAGATTTTACAGAATTTCTCTTTTGAAGTTAGCATACTTAACTTAAATTCAGGAATTCCGAGAAATTTTGTGAGTGCCACGCCTTGTAGATGATCTGCCCCTCGACTGGCTGTTGCGTAGAATAAATCCATATCACTCCGAGGGTCATGCATTGGCATTTCCATACCTTTTACATTCATAGCATAATCGGAGCTTTTTGGGATGTGTTCAGCTGCTTTTTTCGTGCCTTGCCCTACAATTACTGCTAATTCAGTTGTTTTCATTGCAATATTTTTAATGAGTTGAATCATTTTCTCAGAATCGCCCCACTCAATCTTCTTGTCGATCAAGCCTTTTTCAGAGCATTCCATTAAATAAGCAATTATTCCGCCCACTGCAATTGTATCCATGCCAAAATCATCACATAATTTATTCATTTCCACGATAGATTCTAAGTTTGTATTTAGACACATACTGCCCAAGGCGCCGAGTGTTTCATATTCCGGACCTTTTCGGTCTCCAACTCTTCTTCCACACCCAATTATACACATATAGCAATGATAGTTCTTCGTAACAAATTCTTTATTCAACTTCTGCCCAGAAATTGAGGGATAATCGGTCCAAGTCCGCAGCTCCCAATTTTTAATCCCCAAATTATATCCAATTGCAGCAAAGCCAAACATAGCTGAAGTGCCAAATTTGCGATAATTATCAACTAATACTTTTTTCATAAAGTTCGTTTTGGTTTCTTCGATTACAGCTTGATTGAGAGTTTTCACAGCGTCAGGGTCGGCCGTTGGAATTTCCCCAGTACCCTGTGCGACGATTACCTTCAAACTTTTTGATCCCATAACTGCTCCTAAGCCAGTACGCGCATGAATCCGTTCGTCCTTATCTACAATACTCGCAATTTTGACTTGATTTTCTCCAGCAGGGCCAATCCCAACATAATACGTTTTTTTAAATTCCTCATCTAAAATTTTTCCCATAGCGTGGCAGCCTTTTCCCCAGAGAGAGCTCGCATCGCGAAGCTCAGTACTTCCATCTTGAATTATAATAGAGGTAGGTTTTTCTGCTTTCCCTTTGATGATTATTCCGTCGAATCCTGCTTTTTTCAACTGCCATCCAAAAAATCCACCGCACATTGCGTAACCGAAAATACCCGTCAGGGGTGATTTTGCAATGGCTGCATGCCGTCCCGTCATAATTGCGCCTGCGCCCGTCATAGGTCCTGTCATAAACATGAGTATGTTTGCAGGGGAAAGGGGATCGGTATTTTTTGGCAATAAATCATAGAGCAATTTGGTTCCAAATCCCAACCCGCCCAGAAACGGTTTCAAATCTTCTGAAATAGCTTTATTGCTGACTTTTGATTCGGTTAAATCAATTTCCAATAGGTTCCCAATATATCCAAATGTTTTCGTACCCATTTCTATACCTGCTTACCTTTTTCAGAGCATTCCACTCATCATATCAAAGAAAAATTCAATGACATCTGGATATTTGGCATCTTTCACGATTACTGGAGGATCTTGTTCTGTCCAGTATTTTAGAACCTTTGGCATTTCTACAGTCGGATCGATCTCCGCTTTCCATCCATCTGGAAATTGTTGTAATGTAGCTTCATTGACTCGATATTGTTTTGCGTTTTGTTTCGTAACTTCCATTAACTTGGCACTGGAATATTTGTGATGAGTTCGCATGTAATCGGGGTCCATCGGAAGCTGGAAACTGCTCAAATCCATGCCCATATCTGCCATTATGGATGCCATGGGTTCCATCCCTTCTAGCGCAGGTAAAATAGTATCCAGCATGCCGATCATATTCACAATTCTATCTAAAAGGTCGATACGAATATTTCGAGTGGGTAGACGCGCATTTGTTGCTTCGCAAACCATTTTCGCGAGCTCTATCAACCGTAAGGGTTTCCCATCACAAATGATATAACTCTGACCAAATTCGCCCCGTTCGATAGCTAGTAAGGTCCCGGTCGCAAGATCAAAAGGATGCACCATTCCAACCCAAAAATTTCCATAGTCAGGAAGGGCAGGCATTATTTGCAAGGAAATCATCTGTGCAATCTCCCTGAACAGATAGCGATTCAGTTCATCATAAACAAGGGCAGGCTGAATGATAATACTTTTCTCGGAAAACTTCTCTAAAGTCAGGTCGTGTTCTTTGGCCTTCGTTATGGTATAACTATCCTTTAACACTCGCGGAAGATCCTCTGTAATAAATATATCTTCTTTCGTACCACCATGTACCGCTGCGGTAGATACTGTCACCCAGACCTTCAGATCCGTTTTTTTAAAGAGATCAATGAGCGAACTAGTTCCTTCCACATGGACCTTTTGATGGAGTTCTGTTTTCCTAACGTCAATAACTCCTGCAGTATGGACAACCGCATCCACTCCCAACTCAGCGAGTTGTTTAATTGCTTCAGGGTCCGTGATATCAGCTTTAATAAAATGCTTGTTATCTAATAAATCTGGATTAATATCCACAATATCTGTCCCATACACTTCGTAGCCCCATTCTTTTGCTACTTTGCAGAGGGCAGCTCCATAAGACCCATTCGCGCCTGTTATTAAAATCTTTCCAGCCATTCTATCACCATTTCATAGTTTTAAAAGTAGATTTTGATTTCATTTTAACATATTTTATGAACTTAAAATATATTCCTCAAAAAAGGCGGATTGAGTTTAAACGAATAGAATAGGACATATGTATGTCCATTAAATAAAAAAATGAATGGAGTTAGTCGCCTTTTATCTCTTGGAAACTCTGCTGATAATCCTTCTTTAAAACTTTCCCAGTTGCCGTTTTCTTCAGACTCTCTCAATGAACTTTTGCCCACCTTAAGCATTAGGCTTCAAGCGCTTCTTAATTGGAAATTTAGCAAATATCTTTATTCCAATCACACCAATAACTGAGATTGCGAAAATAAGACCGATAAACCATATTCTATCTAATAGAAAATCAATAAAATCAGTAAAACTCATGAAATCTAGTTGAAATTCATCAAAATTCATGAAAGATATAAATAGATAATCTAAAAATGTTAAAAAACCATCAGGGGAGGTGCCCCTCGGAACATCTTTAATTGAGTAGGCAAATTTAACTAAAGCTCGATGAAATATTGTATTGTTTCGTATCATCAATCGAGGATTGTTAAACTCAAACCAGCCATTAGGACAT
The DNA here is from genome assembly GCA_013375405.1 of Candidatus Helarchaeota archaeon. The sequence goes on along the minus strand of JABXJU010000141.1, from coordinate 4,289 downwards.
ATGACATGAACCCCTGCTTGATACATTGCTTTTAATTGGATTAGATATAAATGATAATCTGATTGAACTCGTTCATGCCAGATATTCCACTCAAAGTTCCCCCAATTAGGGCCACTCAAGTCATAAATATCCCAAAACCTTTCTGGATTAATATAATTATATCTGGTAATGCCAACGACTCCGTATTGTGTAACTGCGGTTTCCAAGGGATCACATCGGCTGTAATAAGCGCTTTTATCATCAGGTTTAGTGAGTATTTGATGTGAATAAATTTTGTTTTGTGGAATTCCCGATTCATTCAACCATTTCGCTTGTAATTCCACATTTTGTTGAACCAGATGTTGCCTAAAAAGAGTCCATTCTTCCCAAAGCGGATCTCCATAACTTGGATCGCGCGGTGCATCAATAGTGCTGAAGGATGATTCAGCTTGCTCAAATTTAGAATTATATTCCACCAAAGTATAACGGCTAGCAAGCCAATTCTGATATTCGCCAATGACTAATGGATTATAGTCATAGTAAAGTTCGTCTCCCAATGTATAATCTAAATGAATCTCTGAATCTAGAGAACAACCCACGAATAAGTCAGGATAATTTTGGGAAAAATTGACTAAGATTCCTGCTGCTTGTTTTAAATGAATTTCCCGATATTTATTGAAATCAGTATCCTTTTGAAGCGAAAAAAGGCGATCGAGAAGTACAAAATCTGCAGGTTGCATGGGTGGTACTACTCCATATTGGTCAAACTGACAATTAGAATCATTTTCCCAAAGTTCCATAAGTAAATCGTTATTAATACCATTTGATCCCCAATTTCCTCCATTCATGTGAAAGAGAACTGGGGTATTGGTATCAATCGATCGGTTCAATTTATAATACAATTCTGTAGGCTCAAAATCCCATACACCACTATTATTAACTAGATTCGCTGAATACCAGCATGAAACGGAAAAACCTATTTTATAATAATCTCCTGATGGCCCAATGGTTGCTTTTAAAAACTCTATCTCAGCATTATCTTGGGCGGGAACCCACGTGTAATGTTCCAAAATAGGGGTCATATATAAAATATTATCATAGCGAGGTGGTCCTGACATAGATTCTGCTGGTATGGTTCTTGCATTGCTTACCTTCACAGAACTTTGAATTAAAAGAGATGTAAATGGAAGAAGAATTAAAATGACAAGAAGAATAAGAATATATTTCTTCCCAAATTTCACCTTATTCTGCCAAGTTTTCGAAGCTATCCGGATTAAAATTCCAATCATTACAAAAATTATCCCAAAATACCATCCACCCCCCAAATATAGAGATAGGGCTGCGAAAAAAAGAAGTGCAATATAGCAGGACATATCCAAGAATTTAATTGCTTTTCTATCCGCTATTAAAATTAATAATTCCATTGATGCTACAATGGGTATGAAAATTAGAGGTAGGAAAACCATAAGTTCAAAATTAACCCTCTCTAATATGAATTTATAGAGAATCAATTGGCTGAAAAAGATTATTGCTTGGATGATAATGAGTGCCTCTCCCACGAGAGAGATTAGGTAGCCACATTTTTTTAATCCATTCATTCGTATCATAACTTTTTTTCAACCGCAAAAGACCTTGATGTGTTATGTTTTTAAAATAGATCAGTCACCTATTTTTTCTTTCCTCTATACAATGTACAAAAAAGTGTAAAAGATCCTTTTGCGAAACATAAAAAAAAAGAAAGGAGTTAATCGCCTTTTATCTCTTGGAAACTCGCCCGATAATCCTTCTTTAACACTTTGCCGGTTGCCGTTTTTTTCAGCATCCCAGTAAATTCTACAATTCGAGGCACTTTATAATCCGCCATATGCTCGGCAACCCAGTCTTTCACTTCTTGCTCAGTCATTTCTTCGCCTTCTTTTAAGACAATAATTGTCCGGACCGTCTCGCCCATGGTTTCATGGGGAGCTCCCACCACGGTAGCGTCGCTAATCTTCGGATGTTTGAAAAGGACTTCTTCCACATCGCGTGGAACTACATTCCGTCCCCCAACAATTACCAAATCCTTCTTTCGATCGACTATTGAAATATACCCTTCTTCATCGATGATACCAATGTCCCCTGTGTGGTACCAAATGCCCTCTTCACCTTTAATGGGTTTTAATGCTTTCTCAGTTTCTAAAGGCATTTTGAAGTAGCCTAACATGACACCTGGGTTTTGTACAACTATTTCTCCGCGTTCGCCAGTTGGCATGGGATTGCCCTCATCATCGACGACGCGGATCTTGCCACCCGGAAAGGGCAGACCGCATGTGCCCAATTTAATTTTCCCATTCCATGGATTAATAGAACCATAGACCGTATCCTCAGTTGTACCAAATCCCTCAACGACGGGTATAGATCGCCCATTCGTATCAATAAAGACTTCTTGCATCTGTTTAGCTAAACCCAATGGGAGTGGTGCGCCACCACAGATTAGAGCTTTTATGTTAGGACTAAATTTACCTATGAAATCTTGAATGTTAGGTTGTTTCTGCATAATATGATACATCGCGGGCACAGCAGCGAAAGTCGTAACTCTTGGATCGCAGGCCATTTTAAGTACATCTTGCACCAGAAAGCCAGGGAGCATATCAAGCCTACCACCTGATGTGAGGGTTGCATTCATAACTGATAAGCCAAAAATATGGTACATCGGGAGGAAAAGAATTATAGCTTCATCGGGATTCGAATCAACGGAGATATGTTGTGCTTCAGCTGCGAACACGTAGTTCCGATGTGTATGAATAGTACCTTTCGGCTTACCCGTCGTCCCACTTGTGAAATTAATGGTGGCCCAATCATCAAGCCCAAGATCTTCCTCGATTGGAGCCAATGACCCTCGTTCTTCGAGGATTTCCCAGAATTTTAGAGTATCCTCAATCTCTTTATCGCCCACTACAATTATAACTTCTAATGAGGGGGTAATTTTCTTAGCTTTTTTAATGGTCCTTTTTCCATCGTCTGCGATTATGAGCCCTTTTAATTCAGCGTTCTGAACAATATCGGCAATTTCAGCAGGTTTCAACATTTTAATAATTGAACAGCCTACCGCCCCAATTTGAAGTAAGGCATAAAAGGAAATTGCAAACTCGGGATTGTTTGCCAGTACAATTCCAACCCGATCTTCTTTTTTTATGCCTAACTCTTTTAGAGCATTCGCAAATTTAATTACTTTCTCGTAAAATTCTTTATATGTTAATGTTATGTTTTTAAATGGGTAATTAATCGCAATATTGTTAGGATATTTATCCACAATGTCTTTAATGGCTTCATTCACGTTTTTAAATGGGGATTCTAACAGTTTAAATTCCATCTTACTTAAACTCCTAAGTTTTACTTGAATTGATTAATGTGGGTAATTAATCTGTTTATCTATTATTTAAATCATAAAGGTTCTTAGTCTGTGGTCTTAGCAGCTTTTCTTTGTTCTAGCCGAGTACGAAAATTTATTTTGTTGTTAGAGTATTAAAATGACCAAATTAACTTCAGTAAAAAAATTGTTTTATTGGTAGAGAATTAAAATGACCAAATTAACTTCAGCAAGGCTTGAGAATCGAATTGTCTTGATCACGGGTGCAGGGCGTGGTATCGGACAGGCCATTGCTATTCGGTTTGCCCAGGAAAGCGCAGATGTTATAATCGCCGACATTGATCCGGTAGGAGCTCAGGAAACTGCAAGTACCATAAAAGAATTAGACCAAGAATGTCTTGTCCTAGAAGTGGATGTTTCCAAGAGTGATGATGTGCAAAAAATGACTAATAAAGTTTATGAGACTTTTAATCGTGTGGATATTTTAGTGAATAATGCAGGAATCATACAGGCCGGTGACCCACTTGTAAAATTACCTGAAGCCCTTTTTGACAAGGTTGTGGCGATAAATCTCCGCGGTACATATCTTTGTTCCAAATATGTCGGCCAAAAGATGCTACGCCAAAAGAAAATGCTTGGAAGTAAGCTACGAGGAAAAATCATCAATCTTTCAAGCATGGCTGGCAAAGAAGGCTATGCGTTTTCGAGCGTATATTGTGCGACTAAATTTGGTATTATTGGCCTTACCCAAGCTATGGCAAAAGAAGTTGCACCTCGCATAACCGTGAATGCCATCTGTCCTGGAATAATAAAAACATCACTATGGGGACCTTTGGAAGAAAGACTCTCGGAAATTCCATCCACGATGAACATAAATATCTATATGAAACGTACAGGAACTCCCGAAGATATAACTCCAATGGCGATTTTTCTGGCGTCACCAGATAGTGATTATATTACC
>JABXJU010000402.1 GCA_013375405.1 Candidatus Helarchaeota archaeon | reverse complement strand
AATAAGGCAAGGTAGCAAAGAAGAGCGAGCCGGCAAAGGCGATGATGAAGGCGATGAGCAGAACCGGTTTTTCCCTGTACCGCTCAATCAGCATCCCAGAGGGAATGGACATGACGCCGTAAGCGATAAAGAAAGAAAAGGGGAGAAATCCCGCCAGGCTCAGGCTCAAGCTGAAGCTGTTTATAATATCCGGAATCAGCGGCCCCAGAATGTTCGTCAGAAATGAGATGACGAAAAAAATCAGGAGTATCATACCAACAATAAAATAATTTCTCTTCATAGCTCTATTTCTCCTTTGCTCCATTCTCAGTCAATCTATACCGAATGGTCAAGTTAATTTATGTTCAATCGCTCTTCACTTTTCATCCGCTTTGAGCATGAATCCATATTAATGAAAATCACAATTGGGGAAATTCAAATTTGGCCTAACAAAGCGAAAAGGCGTGGATTTCTAAACTTGACATTTTCGTGATAATTGGTATTTATATCTTTGAATTAAAATAAATCATTATTCCGTACAGAGAATGTATCTTAATAAAAAAGGCGGGTTAAATGAAACGAAAAATTTTGGTTCTGATTAATTGCATTCTTGTCTTATTAGTGATCGGGTGCCGCATTACGAAGGTCACTAAACATATACCTGATAAAGCTGCTAGCGCTGCAAAGGTAATTTACGCTGGCGTCAGGTCATCAAGCTATGGTATAAAACCTTTTCCTGAACCTCAAGAATGGCAGAATGCAATAGAAACAATGAGCGGTTATTTTGAGGACTCAACACCCTGTGCAATTTGGATTGTAGGGAAGTTCAAGGGCCCTAATGAATGTCATCTCTTTTTCCCATCTGACGGTAATAATTATACAAATATTCAATTCAACGATACGGATAAACATGAAAAATATTTAAGCTATTTTGACAAAGCAGGGATAAAGGTCTTTCTCCAGGTTGAGCCAGCTAACGCAGACGTGAACACCCTCATTGATCTTGTGCTAAACAGATATAAAAATCATGAGTGTGTCATCGGTTTTGGCGTAGACGTTGAATGGTACCGCGAATCTGAAAATCCAGAATGGGGAGTTAAGGTTGAAGATGATATTGCTAAAGCCTGGGAGGCAAGGGTAAAATCTCATAATAATAATTACAGATTATTCTTAAAACACTGGGACAGGGACTGGATGCCAAAAAAATACAGAGGTGATATTATATTTGTTGATGACAGCCAGGTTCTTGAGAATCTCAAAGCCTTGATAGACGAGTTTGTAGATTACTGGGCTGATTTTTTTGAGCCGAATACTGTATGTTTCCAGATAGGTTATAAGGCGGATAAATCATGGTGGCAAGAACTGAATAATCCTCCTAAGGATATTGGGGATGCTATCAAAGAAAGGATTGAACAAAACTTCGGAGTTTTCTGGGTTGATTTTACCCTGAGAGATGTCCTGCCAACATCACCGAAAAAAAATAATCGGCTCAAATAATATTCAGCTCAAATATTTGTTTGCTCAAATCAGATTAATTGTACAACAAGGTTATTATCAAAAAGATACTCAGCTGACTTTAAGCTGGTTATTTTCTAATAATTATTAAAACTGTCATTGATTAAGATAATTAGTTCTTAATCCTGTTTAGGAGGAATTTCCTAATGGGGAGAAAAAGAAAAAATATAATTTCTTGGATAGC